>JANXZI010000470.1 GCA_025355595.1 Spartobacteria bacterium | reverse complement strand
GATCAAGGACGAGAACGGCTGGAAGCCGGCGCCCGCGCTCGTGCAGAAGGCCGACGGCGCATCGAACTACACCACGACCGATCTCGCCACGCTCGACTACCGCAGCCGGGAAATCTCGCCCGACGAAATCATCTACGTGACCGACGGGCGCCAGCAGCTCCACTTCCGCCAGCTCTTTGCGATCTGGCCGCGCTGGCAGCCGCGTGTGAAGATGAAGCTCTCGCACGTCTGGTTCGGCAGCATCATGGGCGAGGATGGCAAGCCTTTCAAAACGCGCAGCGGCGACACCGTGAAGCTCGCCGACTTGCTCGACGAGGCCGAGGAGCGCGCGTTTGCGACGGTCACGGAAAAAAGTCCCGAAATGCCCGAGGCCGAGCGCCGCGAAGTCGCGCGCATCGTCGGCCTCGGTGCCGTGAAATACGCCGACCTGCTGCCGAACCGGCAGAGTGACTACGTTTTTTCATGGGACAAAATGCTGGGCTTCCAAGGCAACACCGCGCCCTACCTGCAGTACAGCTACGTGCGGATTCGATCGATTTTTCGAAAGGCGAAGGAGCTAGGGATTCAGTGCTCGATGCTCAGTGCTCAGTGCCCAGGCAGCGGCGGCGATTCACCAGTCACCAGTCACCAGTCGCCAGTCACGCTCTCCGAGCCGGGTGAACTTTCGCTCGCCAAAAAGCTCGCGCAGTTTGGCGAGGTCGTCCCGATGATCCTCGACGATCACCGCCCGAATCTCCTCTGCAATTACCTCTACGAACTCGCGGGCGCATTCCATTCGTTCTTCGAGAGCTGCCCCGTGCTGAAGTCCGAGGAATCCGCCCGCACCGCACGCCTGCTGCTCTGCGACACGACCGCCCGCGTGCTCGCCAAGGGCCTCGACCTCCTCGGCATCGGCGTGCCGGAGCGGATGTGAGCGGGACGCTTCGGCATCCTCTCCGCATGAACGTAAGAACCACAGAGGGTGAAACCACGAATGGACACGAACGGGCACGAATACGGAACTTCCGCGGGACAGCTCCCGGTTGCGCGGACTTATCGGATGAGTGACAGCAGGATCACTTCCCCTTTCTGCGCCCCTCCTCATTCGTGTCGTTTCGTGTCCATTCGTGGTTTCCACTCCCTTGAATTTAGGATGAAAAACCTTCGCCTCCTGCTTCTCACCGGCGCTCTCGTCGCATCCGCATCCGCGCAGGTGACCTCACCCGATCCGTCGGATGGACTGCCCCGCGAGAAATCGGCCACGCTGCAAATCCAGTGGCGCGCTGGCGACGGGGCCGCTGCGAAGGCAGGCCCTGCGGAAATCCGCGCAGACGCACCGCTCACGCTGACCGTCGCCGCGAAGCCGGGCGACGAAATCCGCTGGTGGCAGATCATTCCCGACACGCGCGATTTTTACAAAAACGCCAACCATCCGTGGGAACCGGAGCCCTACAAATGGGTCGGCTTCGCCAAAATCCCGAGCGTGCGGCGCGAGTTGACCGCCTTCCGCGACAAGCGCGACGCCGCCGTGTGGCCGCGGAAGGCCGCGGACGCGGACGCCACGCACCCGCTCTCTTTCGCGGACGGCGGAACATTTTACCACACGGACTGCGGCAGCTTTTGGTTCGACGTGGAAATCCGGCGCGACGGAAAAATCCTGCGCAGTGCGGGCCTCGCGGAGAGCGGCGAACGCGGGATGAGCCCGCGCGTCTTCCGCCTGTCGGCGCGCAAGACGGACGGCTTCCTCGGCATCCTCACCTCGTATTTCAATGTCCCCGGCCTCTTCGGCTGCGTGCCATGGCAGAGCCACCGCTACATCGGCGTGGACTGCGCGGATGTCCTCATGGCCGCCGCCAGCCGGGCGAAAGGCGCGGAACTGAAGCGTGATTGGAACGTGGAGATGGTTGTGAGCGAATGGCCGAAGGCCGCGGAGATCGATCTGGCCGACGGCGTTTTTTCCCGCGAGCTGAAATGGGGCCGCGACATCAAGCCCGGCTACCTCGTCGCAGTCCGCTATCCCGGCGGCAAACACTTCCAGCACATCGGCGCGCTCATGGAGGACACGAACAAGAACGGCATCCTCGATTCCGGCGACACGGTGATTCACGCCGGCCCGAGTGCGCTGCAAATTTCAACGTTCGAATCGAAGTCCTTCGACGGCCACCTCGTCATCATCCGGAATGAGTGACGGCGGGGGCAACTTGCACGCAGGGGCGTCATCATCCCGGGCAAAACCCGCGAGTTGATCCGCCTCCCCGAAAAGGAAGTCCGGCTCGGCAACTGGCCGAACACCGAGTTCGACTGGCGGGACGCCGTCCGCACCACGGGCGAACTCAGTGCCGAACACGGACTCTCCGTTCCCAACCGCGGGATGGACCTCTTCCATGTCGCCATCGAAATCGGAAATCAGAGCCGCCGCCTTGCTAACCTTCGATCACGAGCAGCAGGCGCCCGGGGTTCCTGTTGTTTGAAGTTGGCGAGTTTGTTGTAGAAAAACGATATTCCGGGCAGAAACCGGGATAAATCAGTATGTCAATATAACCCATCATTGAATCATGATGGGTCAATTTGATGGTTGAAGCGACTGGGTTTTGCTCTAGTTTCCCCCGTCATGCACCCGCTCGAAGCTCTCCTCCGCCAGCGCATCGCCATCATTGATGGCGCGATGGGGACGACGATCCGCACGTACGGGATGAAGGAGGCGGACATCCGCGGGACGCGCTTCGCCGACTCGAAGAAGGATCTGCTGAACAATGGCGACATCTTTTCCATCACGCAGCCGGCGATGATTTGCGACATCCACCGGCGCTTTCTGGAGGCGGGCGCGGACATCATCGAGACGAACACTTTCTCCGCGACGAGCATCGGGCAAAGCGAGTTTTTCGTGGACGATCCGCGCGAGCACGGCGGGCGGAAGGATCCGGCGTTTTACCAGAAGATCATTGAGGACAAATTTCTCAACGCCCTCGCGTGGGAAATCAACGAGCAGTCCGCACGGCAATGTCGCGAGTGGGCGGATCGCGTGGCGAACAAGGACGGGAAGCAGCGCTTCGTCGCAGGTGCGATCGGGCCGCTCACGGTGTCGCTGTCGAATTCGCCGGATGCGGACGATGCAGGCTTCCGTGTCTGCACGTTCGATCAGGTGAAGGCGGCCTACAAGGTGCAGGTGCGCGCGCTCATCGCGGGCGGATCGGACTATCTGCTCGTGGAGACGATCTTCGATTCACTGAATGCAAAGGCGGCGACGGTTGCGATTTTGGAAGTCTTCGAGGAGGACAAAATTTCGCTCCCGGTGTCATTTTCCGCAGCCGTCGGGCGCGGCGGCGAGACGATGATCTCGGCGCAGACGGTCGAGGCATTTTGGAATGCGGTCGCGCATGTGAAGCCGCTCTCCATCGGGCTGAACTGTTCGCTCGGCCCGGATCTCATGCGGCCCTTCCTCGCGGAACTTGCGGGCAAGGCGCACGCGGCGATCTCGTGCTACCCGAATGCCGGGCTACCAAATCCGCTTTCGCCGACGGGCTTTGATCTGAAGCCGGAGGACATGGCGGATTACCTCGGTGAATTCGCCGAGAGCGGGCTCGTGAACATCGCCGGCGGCTGCTGCGGCAACACGCCCGAGCACATCGCGGCAATCGCCAAGGCGGTGGCTGAAAAGAAGCCGCGCGAATTCAGCGCAGATTGACATACGCATACGACTGTTGCTCAATATGCATATGCATCGAACCACCATTCTCTTACCGGCTGCCCTGCGTGAAAAAGCCGAGAAGGTCGCGCAGGGGCGCGGCATCACTTTGAGCGAACTCATCCGCCGTCAGCTCGCGACAGCGGTGCGGGGCACAAAGGCGTCCAAGCGCGGCGGTGATCCGATTTTTTCCCCCGTCAGACTGATGCATCCCGGCGGGACCGGCGACATCGCGGCGCGGCATGATGATTACCTCTACGGCGCCCCGCGCCAGCATTCGCGCAAATGACGAAGCTGCTCATCGACACCGGCGCATTTTTTGCGCAACGGGATCCCTCGGATCAATTCCATGCTGCGGCTGCGGATGGTTTTGGCGAACTGGCTGGATCGAATGTGCAGCTCTATTCGACCGAACACATTTTGGATGAAACGCTGACCCTGCTCGCACGTCGCGACAGCTATGCCTACGCGGCCGAAGCCGGCGCGGAACTAATCTCCAGCCGCGTGCTCCGTTGGCTGGATGCAACTGCCGCCGACTGGACGAGCGCGCTGCGCCACATGCGGAAATATGCGGACCAATCTGTGTCCTTCACCGAC
This sequence comes from Spartobacteria bacterium, assembly GCA_025355595.1. GTDB lineage: Bacteria > Verrucomicrobiota > Verrucomicrobiia > Chthoniobacterales > Chthoniobacteraceae > SXWH01. The sequence goes on along the minus strand of JANXZI010000470.1, from coordinate 10,731 downwards.
TGCATTTCGTTTGCGCTGATGAAGCGCGAAAACATCAAACACGTCTTCGGTTTCGACCGGCACTTTCGAGCTGCCGGCTTTCAACTATGGCCCAAGAACTGATGACACCGAAGCCCCTCCGCCTTTCCGGCTCGCAGCCGTTCACGCAGCAGATCGGGCAGTTCATCATGATCGGCGAGCGGACGAATGTCGCGGGGTCGCCGAAATTTGCGAAGCTGATCAAAGAGAACAAATACGAGGAGGCCGTGGCCGTCGCGCGGCAGCAGGTGGATAATGGTGCCAACGTGATCGACATCTGCATGGACGAGGGAATGATTGATGGCGTCCCGGCGATGTCGCGCTTCCTCCAGCTCCTCGGCAGCGAGCCGGATGTGGCGAAGGTGCCTTTCATGGTGGACTCGTCGAAATTTGAAGTCATCGAAGCCGGACTGAAATGCCTGCAAGGAAAAGGCATCGTGAATTCGATCTCGATGAAGGCCGGCGTGGATGAGTTCCGGCGGCACGCGCGGCACATTTTGAAATACGGCGCGGCGGTCGTGGTGATGGCCTTCGACGAGCAGGGGCAGGCGGCGACTTACGCGGAGAAAATCCGCATCTGCGAGCGTGCGTATCGCATCCTCGTGGACGAGGTCGGCTTCCCGCCGGAGGACATCATTTTCGATCCGAACATCCTCACCGTCGGCACGGGCATCGAGGAACACAACAACTACGCGGTGGACTTCATCGAGGCCACGCGCTGGATCAAAGCAAACCTCCCACACGCGAAGATCAGCGGCGGCGTGTCGAATGTGTCGTTCGGTTTCCGCGGCAACAATCCGGTGCGTGAGGCAATGCACAGCGCGTTCCTCTACCACGCGATCAAGGCCGGCATGGACATGGGCATTGTGAATGCGGGGATGCTCGAAGTGTACGAGGAGATCGAGCCGGAGCTGAAAGAACTCGTCGAGGACGTGCTGCTGAACCGCCGTCCGGATGCGACCGAACGGCTTGTGACATTTGGCGAGAAGCTGAAGGCCGCGAGCGCCGGCACGACTGCGAGTGACAAGAAGATCGAGGAGGAATGGCGCAAGGGCACCGTCGAGGAACGGCTCTCGCACGCGCTCGTGCGCGGGATCGATCTCTTCATTGATGCCGACACGAAGGAGGCTCTCGAAAAATACGGCAAGCCGCTCACGGTCATCGAAGGCCCGCTGATGGATGGCATGAGCATCGTCGGCGATCTGTTTGGCGCGGGGAAAATGTTTCTCCCGCAGGTCGTGAAATCCGCGCGCGTGATGAAGAAATCCGTCGCCTGGCTGGAACCGCACATGCAGGCGGAAAAGCTCGCGATGGCCGCACGCGGCGAGGCGGTGAAGGCGCAGGGCAAGGTGCTGCTCGCGACGGTGAAAGGCGACGTGCACGACATCGGCAAGAACATCGTCGGCGTCGTGCTCGCGTGTAACAACTATGAGGTCACCGACATGGGCGTGATGGTTTCGTGCGACAAGATTTTGCACAAAGCCGTGGAGATCGGCGCGGACATCATCGGCCTGAGCGGGCTCATCACGCCGTCGCTCGACGAGATGACGCACGTCGCGCGCGAGATGAAACGCCTCGGCATGAAGCAGCCGCTGCTCATCGGTGGCGCGACAACATCGAAGGCGCACACCGCGGTGAAAATCGCGCCGCACTACGATGGCAGCGTCGTGCATGTGCTCGACGCTTCGCGCGCTGTGCCGGTCGTGAGTTCGCTGTTGAGCACCGATGGGCGTGCGGATTTTGTGGCGAAGAATGCGGTCGATCAGGAAGCGTTGCGCCAGCATCACGCGGGCAATGCGGCGGCGCTCGTAAGCATCGAGGAAGCGCGGCTGAAAGCGCCGAAGCTCGACTTCAGCGAGATCGCGAAGCCGGAGTTTGTCGGAGTGCGCGTGCTCACGTCCGAGGTTTCCCGCAAGGCGCAGGAAACGACAGGCGGGACGCCCGCGCTCCCCAAATCCGCAAGCGAGATGGCCGTGCTTCCCATCACTCTCGCGGAGCTGCGCGAGTTCATTGATTGGACGCCGTTCTTCCACACGTGGGAGCTGCGCGGCGTGTATCCAAAGATTCTCGACCACGAGAAATACGGCGAGCAGGCGCGGAAGATTTTTGCGGATGCGAATGCGATGCTCGATCGCTTCATCGCGGAGAACGCGCTCACCGCACGCGGCATTTACGGCTTTTTTCCGGCGAACCGCGTCGGCGACGACATCATCGTGTGGACCGACGAGACACGCACCACCGAGCGCACGCGCCTGCATCACCTCCGCCAGCAAGTCGCGAAGGACAACGCCAATCCCTATCGCTGCCTCGCGGACTTCGTCGCCCCCGTGCCCGACACCTCTCAACTCTCAACCCTCAACTCTCAACTCCCCGCCGACTACATCGCCGCATTCGCTGTCACGAGCGGCGGCGGGCTCGACGAACTTGTGAAAATTTTCAAAGCCGAGCACGACGACTACAACGCGATTATGGCCGAGGCGGTCGCCGATCGTCTCGCGGAAGCTTTCGCCGAGTGCCTGCACAAACGCGTCCGCAACGACTGGGGCTACGGAAAAAGTGAGCAGCTCTCGACCGACGAAATCATCCACGAAAAATACCGCGGCATCCGCCCCGCCCCCGGCTACCCGGCGTGCCCGGATCACACGGAGAAACGCACGCTCTGGGAGTTGCTCGACGTGGAAGCGAAGACCGGCATCCAGCTCACCGAGAGCTTCGCGATGTGGCCCGGCAGCAGCGTGAGCGGCTTCTATTTTGCCCATCCCGAGTCGCGCTATTTTGCCGTGGGCAAGCTCGGCGCGGATCAGATGAAAGACTACGCAAAGCGCAAAGGCATGTCGCTCGCCGAAGCCGAGCGATGGCTCGGCCCGTGGCTGAACTACACGCCCGCTGCTTAATGATAACCCGCGTCTTCCCCCCGCTCAGGCGACTGCGCGGGATCGGTGAATTCGATTCGCCGCCGCAGCGGAAAACCCGTGCTAGGCCGGCTCCTGCAATGCGACCGCATTCGCCACCGCGTAGTGCTCGCTGTGGCTGAGTGTCAGCAGGATTTTCGTCGCGCCGAGCCGTCGTGCCGTTTCGCCGCCAGTCCCGTGGAGGATGACGAACGGCTCTCCACTTTCCCTCCGCCGTACCTCAATGTCGCGCCAGCCGAGTTGCGCGCCGATGCCCGTGCCGAGCGCCTTGGCCACGGCTTCCTTTGCGGCAAAGCGCGCGGCGAAACACCGTGCAGGCTCTCGCTGCGGCGCGCAGTACGCCTGTTCGTCCGGAAGAAAAAGTCGATCAAGCAAGGCCTGCCCGCTGCGCTCCATGGAAGCGGCGAAGCGCTCGATCTCCACGATGTCCACGCCGATGCCGAGCACGCCCATGACTCAGGCTTTCATCGCCGCGATCATCTCGCGGACGGCTCCATCGAGGCCGGCGAAAATCGCGCGCGCGACAATGCTGTGGCCGATGTTTAGCTCAACGAGATGCGGCACCGTGCGGATGAGCGCGATGTTCACGTAATTGATTCCGTGCCCGGCATTCACCTGAAGGCCGAGGCCGTGGGCGAAGACGGACGCCTCGTGAATCCGCGCGAGTTCCGCGTGTTGTGCCTCGCCGGTCGCGTTCGCAAATGCGCCGGTGTGCAATTCCACCATCTCCGTGCCGAGACGCTGCGACGCCTCGATCTGCGCGCGCGCCGGCTCGATGAACATGCTCACGCGGATGCCGGCCGCGTGCAAACGCTCGACCGTCGGGCGCAGCGCGTCGAAGTGCCCCGCGACATCGAGGCCGCCCTCGGTCGTCACTTCGCGGCGATTTTCCGGCACGAGGCAGACTTCGGCGGGCTTCACGCGCAGCGCGATTTCGAGAATCTCCGGCGTGTTGCCCATCTCGAGATTCATCTTCGTCGCGAGTTGCGCGCGCAGGCGAAAAACATCCGCGTCCTGAATGTGGCGTCGATCGGCGCGCAGGTGGATCGTGATGCCGTGCGCCCCCGCGCGCTCGCAAATCGCGGCAGCCGCGAGCACATCGGGCTCCGCGTTGTGAGCATCCATGCCGCCCGCATAGCGCACCTGGCGCAGCGTGGCGACGTGATCAATGTTGACGCCGAGGTGCATGGGAGAGGGGGAATGTGATTGGTGACTGGTGAAAAGTGAATGCTAGGATCTCGCGGTTGGGCGAATGACTATTCACCAGTCACAAGTCACCAGTCACATTCTTCAATGCCTGAAGTGCCGCACGCCCGTGCAGATCATCGCCATGTCGCGTTCGTTCGCGGCGGCGATCACTTCGGGATCCTTCACCGAGCCGCCGGGCTGGATGGCGCATGTCGCGCCCGCTTCCGCTGCGGCGATGAGGCCGTCGGGGAACGGGAAAAATGCGTCGCTGCCGACTGCGCTGCCCTTGAGCGAAAGGCCCGCGTCCTTCGCCTTCCAGATCGCGATGCGGCTGGAATCCACGCGCGACATCTGGCCCGCGCCGATGCCGAGCGTGCGGTCGCTCGCGGCGTACACGATGGCGTTGCTCTTCACATGCTTCACGACTTTCCATGCGAAGATCATCGCGGAAAGCTCGGCGGGCGTGGGTTTGCGCGCAGTGACGACCTGCGATTCGTCGTCCGTCTCCGGCGACGAATCGCGGCTCTGCACCAGCACTCCGCCGACGACGCTGCGGATGATCTGATCCGCCTTCGTCTGCACCGCGCCGAGCTTGCGCATGAGCCGCAAGTTTTTCTTTTTCTGGAGCAGCGCGCGCGCATCCGCCTCGAACTCAGGGGCGATGATCACCTCGCTGAAAATCTCGCTGATCGCGCGCGCGAGCGCCTCGGTCACGGGGCGATTGCAGATGATGATGCCACCGAAAGGCGCCTGCTTGTCCGTCGCGAACGCCTTGTCCCACGCCTCGCGCAAATCCGCATCGCTGCCCACGCCGCACGGATTCGTGTGCTTCAAAATCGCGACCGTGGGCTCCGAAAATTCCTCGATGAGTTCCGCGGCCGCGGTGATGTCCAGGATGTTGTTGTATGAAAGATCCTTCCCGTGGAGCTTTTCAAAATACTCGTCCCAGCGCCCGTAGAGCGCGGCGGCCTGGTGCGGATTCTCGCCGTAACGAAGCTGATGCACCAGCGGCTCGCTGATGCTGAACGATGACGAGCACTCCTTCTCCTTGTTCAGAAAATTCGCGATCGCGCCATCGTAGCTCGACGTGGTGACGAAGACCTTGATGCCCAGCCGCTCGCGGAGTTGCAGCGTGGTCTCGCCATCGTTCGCCTTCATCGCGTCGATCACATCCGTGTAGTCCGCCGGGTCCACGACCACCGTCACGCTGCGGTAGTTTTTCGCCGCGCTGCGGAGCATCGAGGGGCCGCCGATATCGATCTGCTCGATGGCTTCCTCCAGCGTCACGCTCTCCTTCGCGACCGTGGCCTCGAAGGGATAGAGGTTCACCACGACGAGATCGATCGGGAGGATGCCGTGCTCCTTCGCCTGCGCGACGTGCTCCGCATTGTCGCGCAGATGCAGCAGGCCGCCGTGAACTTTCGGGTGCAGCGTCTTCACGCGGCCGTCCATCATCTCCGGGAAGCCGGTGTACTGCGAAATCTCGACCACCGGGATTTTCTCCTTCTGCAGCAGCTTGGCCGTGCCGCCCGTGGAGATGATCTCCACCCCCATCGCGGAGAGTTCCCTGGCAAAGGACACGAGGCCGGTCTTGTCCGAAACGGAAATGAGCGCGCGGGTGATTTTCATCGAAGGGCGCGGAGGCTAGCAGTGACGCCCGGTCGGTCAAGTGGCACGCCTCACGACTGCCAGAGCAACGATCGAGCGCCGTGTCCGGCGCACCGCGTTTCGCCCGCAGATTCACCCGGAGAGGTTCCGCCTGGGCGAAGATTCGATAAAGCAGCGGGCACCTTGAATAACCTCGACAACGACCGGGGTTCCCTGCCGAACTTGAAATCAATCCACCCCAAAATTCCATGAACGACATCTCCCAGCAACCTACCGAAACAAACGACACCGGTGACATTTTTCAGCGCATCAGGAAGGACTCAATGGTCCATTTGATTTTTGCAGCACTCCTGGCGATCTTTGTCACGGCTGGGTATTTCCCCTCCCCGGATGGCCCGAAATATGAGCCCGTCGAACGCAGGGAAATCCCTGCGGCCGCCTCCGCCGAAACTCGCGTGGCGATTGACAAAGAGAATGCTGAGATTGACAAGAAAAACACCGAGGCCCAGCAGAAGGTGGCCAAGGATCAGCGCGCATGGGAAAAAAGCGGTCGGGAAAATTACATCGCGATGACGACGCTCGCGCGGTTCGCCGCGGGGCTGTGCGCCGCGCTGTGGGTCGTCTTCTTTGTCTGCTCGTATCTCGTCAGGCCGCTGCTGAAATTCCTCAGGGACTTCCTCGGGCAGGATTTTGCAAAAGTCATCACTCCGATCGTATTTCTCGGGATCGCCTATGTCCTCGCGCAGATCATCTTGCAGAGCACCTCGGGGAAGGAAGTCATCGGTCATGGCTTTGTCGTCACGGTCATCCAGTTCACCAACCACATCCTCCGGCCTTTCCTCCGGTTCATCATAGACTCCACGGAATTCATCGTGAAGAACTGGACCGTCGGTCTGATTTATCTGGCCATCGTGGTTTACGCCATCATCCGGAAGTTCAAAAAGCCGGTGGAGTAGCCGCGGCGCGCAGCCGTCAGCCCCGCAGAATCGAGTTACGTCGCGGATCCCCCGATGGCAGTATTTGCTTTGCAGGCAGCTTCTGCGAGGCGCGAAGACCCTTGGTGCGCGGGGCACTTCGCACTGTTCAGGCGCTCGAAAACTTCACCTCTCGCACTGGGAAATACTGCGCGTCAATCCTGCTGCGGTAGCGACCTGCCACGCTGCAAGTGATGCGCGATTGAGCGTTCCCGCGGGTCCTGCGAGCAGCAAAAAGGGCTGCCGTTTTTCGCGGCAGCCCTTTCGCTGAGTTTGGATGTTTTTCTCCGCCTGCGCGGGATTCGCGTTTCGTTTACGCGGTCGCGTCGGCGATGGCGGGGGCTTCGTCGCTCTCGGCACCGAAGCTCACGAGCCGGATCTCCTTGTGGGTCGGGAAGCCGGTGCCCGCAGGGATCAGGTGGCCCATGATAACGTTTTCCTTGAACCCGCGCAGGATGTCCGTGCGGCCAAGGGTGGCGGCGTCGGTGAGCACGCGCGTGGTATCTTGGAAGCTCGCGGCGGAGATGAAGCTGTCGGTCTCGAGCGACGCTTTCGTGATGCCGAGGAGCACGGGCACGCCCTCTGCGGGCTTGCCGCCCTTTTCCCCGACGAGCCTGTTTTCTTCGGCGAAGGTGAGCTTGTCCACCTGGTCGCCCCAGAGGAGCGGCGTGTCGCCCGGGTCGGTGATCTTCACTTTGCGCAGCATCTGGCGGATGATGATCTCGATGTGCTTGTCGGCGATTTCCACGCCTTGGAGGCGATAGACCTCCTGCACTTCGTTGACCATGTGCTCCTGGAGGACGACCGGCCCGAGGACATCGAGGATGTCGTGCGGAGGCACGGGGCCTTCGGTGAGCTGCTGGCCTTTCTTCACGATGTCGCCGGTATAGACGATGATGTTCCGGCCCTGCGGGACGAGGTGCTCCTCTTCCACGCCGTCTTCGTCGCGGACGATGATCTTGCGCTTGGCGCGGACGAGGCCGGCGATTTCGACGGTGCCGTCAATGCGCGAAATCTCGCACGAGTCTTTCGGACGGCGGGCTTCGAACAGCTCGGCGACGCGCGGCAGACCGCCGGTGATGTCCTTGGTCTTGGCCATCTTTCGCGGGGTCTTGGCGAGCAGGGTGCCGCCGGGGACTTTCTTGCCTTCGGCGACGGCAATGTGCGCGCCTGCGGGAATGGCGTAGCTGGCGATGACTTTCTTGTCCTCGCCCTCGATGACGATGGACGGATGGAGGTCTTCCTTGTGCTCGATGACGACCATGCCCATGACGCCCGTGGACTTGTCCTCTTCCTTTTTCACGGTGACGCCGCTGATCATGTCCTTGAAGACGACCTTGCCGGCCTTGTCCGTGAGAATCGGGACGTTGTACGGATCCCATTCGACGAACGCCTCGCCTTTCTTCACGTGGCCGCCATCGGCGATCGCGATGACGGAACCGAGCACGATGTTGTGGCGCTCGAGCTCGCGGTTGTCCTTCGAGCTGATCGTGATGTAGCCGTTTTTGTTCAGCGCGATCCACTTGTCGTCCGTGCTGTGGACGGTGCGGAGTTCGTGGTATTTGATGGCACCGTCGTTCTTCGCCTTGATGATCGGCTGCTTGAACGTCTGCGTCGCCACGCCGCCGACGTGGAAGGTGCGCATGGTGAGCTGCGTGCCGGGTTCGCCGATGGACTGCGCGGCGATGATGCCGACAGCCTCGCCGAGCTTGACAAGCTGGCCGGTCGCGTGCTGGCGGCCGTAGCACTTTTTGCAGACGCCGCGGCCGGACTCACAGGTGAGCACGGAGCGGATCTTCATGCTCTCGTGGCCGATGGCGTCGAGGGCGAAGGCGGTGGTGTCCTCGATCATCATATCCTTCCGCACGATGTTCTTGCCGGTGACAGGATCCTTCACGCTCTCGGCGCTGACGCGACCGATGATGCGTGTGCTGAGCGGGACGACTTCTTCGTCACCGTCATAGATCGCGCGAACGATGATGCCCTGCGAGGTGCCGCAGTCGTCGCCGACGATGATGACGTCCTGCGCGCAATCCACGAGCTTGCGCGTGAGATAGCCGGAGTCGGCGGTCTTGAGCGCGGTGTCGGCGAGACCCTTGCGGGCGCCGTGCGTGGAGATGAAGTACTGGAGCACCGTGAGACCCTCGCGGAAGTTCGCGGTGATGGGCGTCTCGATGATGGAGCCGTCAGGCTTGGCCATGAGGCCGCGCATGCCGCCGAGCTGGTTCACCTGCGTGCGGTTGCCGCGCGCGCCGGAGTCCACCATGAGATACACGGGGTTGATTTCCTTGCGACCCTCATTGTGCATGAGGGTGCGGAACATGACGTCCGAAATCGCATTGTTCGCCTGCGTCCACGTATCAATGACTTTGTTGTGGCGCTCGCCGTCGGTGATGATGCCCCGGCGGTATTGCTTGTCGATTTCCGCGACGCTCTTGAGCGCGTGGTCGAGGGACTTTTGCTTCTCCTCGGGAATGATCATGTCCTTGATGCCGACCGAGACGCCTGCGCGCATCGCCCAGTGAAAGCCGAGTTCCTTCAGCTCATCGAGCATGTCCACGGTGGCCTGGTGGCCGGCGACGTGGTGCGTCTTGGAGATGAGTTCGGAGAGCTGCTTCTTCGGGCAGGCTTTGTTCAGGAATCCGACGCCATCGGGCCAGATCTGGTTGAAGATGACGCGACCGACGGTGGTTTCGATGACCCGCAGCTCGGCATTGCCGAAGACGGTCTTCTTGCCGAAGTCGGGGTTCTTGAAACGAATCCGATCGAGAACGTTCACCTTATGCTCGGCCATCGCGAATTCGACTTCGCTGCGGACTGCGAACAGCGGGAGGCGCTGGCCTTCCTTCTTCGGATTGCGCGGCTCCTGCGTGAGGTAATAACAGCCGAGCACGATGTCCTGCGACGGCGTGGTGATCGGCTTGCCGCTCGCGGGCGAGAAGAGGTTGTTCGGTGCGAGCATTAACGTGCGCGCTTCGATCTGGGCCTCGACGGAGAGCGGGACATGGACGGCCATCTGGTCGCCGTCGAAGTCGGCGTTGTAAGCCGTGCAGACGAGCGGATGGACGCGGATGGCCTCACCCTCGATGAGGATGGGCTCGAACGCCTGAATGGACAGCCGGTGCAGCGTGGGCGCGCGGTTCAGGAGAACAGGGTGGCCCTTCGTGACTTCCTCCAGAATGTCCCAGACTTCGGGCGTCTGCTTCTCGATCATCTTCTTCGCGCTGCGGACGGTGTGGACGTAGCCACGCTCCTTGAGCACGCGAATGATGAACGGCTCGAACAGCACGAGTGCCATTTTCTTCGGCAGACCGCACTGGTGGAGCTTGAGTTCCGGACCGATGACGATGACGGAACGGCCCGAGTAATCCACGCGCTTGCCGAGCAAGTTTTGGCGGAAACGGCCAGACTTGCCCTTGAGCATGTCGGACATGGATTTCAGCGCGCGGTTGCCCGCACCGGTGACGGCGCGGCCATGGCGGCCATTGTCGAAGAGCGCGTCCACGGCTTCCTGGAGCATGCGCTTTTCATTGCGGATGATGACCTCGGGCGTCTTGAGCAGCAGCAGGTTTTTCAACCGGTTGTTGCGGTTGATCACGCGGCGGTAGAGATCGTTCAGATCGGACGTGGCGAAGCGTCCGCCTTCGAGCGGGACGAGCGGGCGCAGATCCGGCGGGATGACGGGCAGCACGTCGAGCACCATCCATTCGGGGCGGGTGTTCGACTGCATGAAGCCCTGCGAGAGCTTGAGGCGCTTGGCGATTTTCTTGCGGTTCTGCTTCGATTTCGTCGCGCCCATCTGCTCCTCGAGTTCCACTTGGAGCTTCGCGAGGTCGGCCAGCGCGAGAAGATCGCGCACGGCTTCACCGCCGACGCCGGCGCGGAAGCTGTCCTCGCCGTATTGTTCGAGCGCCTCGCGGTACTCGGTCTCGGTGAGGAGCTGTCCTTGCGTGAGCGGCGTGGTGCCGGGATCGATGACGAGGTAGTCCTCGTAATAAATGACGCGCTCGAGCTGGCGGCTGCTCATGTCG
>JANXZI010000437.1 GCA_025355595.1 Spartobacteria bacterium | reverse complement strand
CTGATTTGATGAAAATGCGCGAGCACGAGGGGAAGCATCTCGCGACGGATCTCCGCAAGCGGCTGAAGATCGTGCGCGATGCGGTGAAGAAAGTTCGGAAGCTCCTGCCGGATGTTGTGAGAAAATACCGCCAGCAACTTCACGATCGGATCACGCGTGCGGCGATCGATCTGCCAATTGACGATGATCGACTTGTGAAGGAGGTCGCGATTTTTGCGGATAAGAGCGATGTGACTGAGGAACTCACGCGGCTCGCGAGCCACTTCGATCAGTTCGAGCATCACCTCGCGAAGAATGAGCCGGTGGGTCGCACGCTGGAATTCATGTGCCAGGAAATCGGGCGCGAATTCAACACGCTCGGTGCAAAGGCGAACGACGTGGAAATCTCGCAGCTCGTCGTGACGTGCAAGGCGGAGATGGAAAAAATCCGCGAGCAGATTCAGAACATCGAATGAAGCGCAGCGGCATCCTCTTCCTCATCTCCGCGCCATCCGGCGGCGGCAAGAGCACGCTGCTGAAGATGCTCTCGGATAAGCCGGATTTTGTGTATTCGATCTCCTGCACGACGCGCGCGCCGCGACCGGGCGAGGTGGACGGGCACGATTACCATTTTCTGAGCGTCGCGGAATTTGAACGGCGGATCGCGGCGGGTGATTTCATCGAGCACGCGAGTGTGCATGGGAACTTCTACGGCACGCTGCGGCAGACGATCCTAGACAGCATGGGCAGCGGTCGCGATGTGCTGATGGATGTGGACATCCAGGGAGCGACAAAGATCCGCACGGATGCCGATGGGCGGCTGCAAGCCGCGCTGGTGGATATTTTCCTGATGCCACCGAGCATGGATGAAGTGCGCCGCCGCCTGCTGAAACGCGGCACCGAGACGCCCGAGCAACTCGAGGTGCGGCTGCGCAACGCGAAAACGGAGATGGCGGCGTGGCGGAATTACCGCTACACGATCATCAGCGGCACACCGATGCAGGACTTTGAAAACTTCCGGGCCATCATGCAGGCGGAGCGCATGCGCGCTTCGCGGATGACGCTGAATTTCTGAAACCCATGAGCGCGCCCGTCATCGTCCTCGGAATCACCGGCAGCATCGCGGCCTACAAGGCAGCCGATCTCGCGAGCCTGCTCGTGAAGGGCGGCGCGGAGGTGCATGTGGTGATGACGCAGCACGCGTGCGGCTTCATCACGCCGCTGACGATGCAGACGATCTCGCGGAATCCCGTCGTGACGGGCGCGGCGGACGCGCAGACGAATTGGAAGCCGGGCCACATCGATCTCGCGGATCGCGCGATGCTGCTGCTCATCGCGCCCGCGACGGCAAATGTGATCGCCGAACTCGCGCACGGCCTCGCCGGGCATCCCCTCACTGAGATCGCGCTCGCCACGCAGGCGCCGCTGCTCATCGCGCCCGCGATGAATGGCAAGATGTGGCAGCATCCCGCGACGCAGGCGAATGTGGCGCTGCTGAAAAGTCGCGGCGCGGAATTCATCGGGCCGGATGCGGGCATCCTCGCGTGCGGGTACGAAGGTCTCGGACGGCTCGCTGCAGTCGCGGAAATCGCAAATCTAGCGCTCGCGAAATGTGCGAAGGCGAAGCCAGATCAGCGGACGAAAAAGCCGGTTGAGAAAAAAAAGTAGCGAAATTTTTCGCTGCATTCGCAGCGTGAAATGCGCGTTGATTTTCAAGAGCGCGCGCGGTGGCTGGCAATTCCACACATGTCGAATTCTCATAGGTAAACCGCGTCGGGAAATGTTCCACGAAGCGAGGTGTTCCACCGGATTTTCACGCGCACATTTTCGCGTGCCGCAAGACGCGACCGCAAAATATTGTGTCAAACATGCAGAATTGTTGTTGACGCATCTATCCGTAGTGGATACTCACTCACGCATCGAGAGCGATGATTTTCCGCACCTCCCATAAATTCCCCAAACAAATTTCTCAGTCCCGCCACTGCGGGCAGGAAGGGGGTGTCAAATAATGGCCGCAAAGAAAAAAGCAGCAGCGAAGGCTGCACCGAAGAAAGCTGCACCGAAGAAGAAAGTCGCAGCAAAGAAGAAGAAGTAGGCTCACGCCTGCTGAACTAACAATGGGAGGCGAATCTAACGGTTCGCCTCTCATTTTTTCTCCCCAGATCACCCCGGCACCGCCTTTTGTCCGAGGTTCCGCTTGCCCGGCGCGGGCGCTTCCAGCATCCATAGCCGCACTTTCCGAATGACCGAACTCTCCGCAGCCCTCGAAACCGCCATCCACGCCGCACGCGAAGCCGGCACGCTGCTCACGAAGGAATTCGGACGCACGCCCGAAGTGAACGAATTCCACGCCCACGACATCAAGCTCGCGCTCGACGTGGAGTCGCAGGACCTCATCACCAAGCGGCTGCTCGGGCGTTTCCCGGACCACGCGATTTACGGCGAAGAGGGCCTCGCGGGCGACCAGAACAGTGAGTGCCAGTGGATCGTGGACCCGATCGACGGCACGGTGAATTATTTCTACGGCCTGCCGCACTATTGCATCAGCATCGCACTGCGACGTGCGGGCGAAATCCAACTCGGCGTGATCTACGATCCTTCGCGCGATGAAATGTGGGAGACGGTGAAAGGCGGACCGACATTGCAGAATGGCAAAGTCATCCGCGTGAGCGAACGCACGGAACTTGCGGACTCGGTGGTGAGCATCGGATTTGCAAAATCGAAGGCCACGATCAACGCCGGCCTCCAGCTCCTCCCGAAGTACGTCGAGCGCGTCCGGAAGTGCCGCATGATGGGCAGCGCCGCGCTCGACCTCGCGTATGTCGCGACCGGCCGGCTCGACGCCTACATCGAGCAGAGCGTGAGCCTGTGGGATGTCGCCGCCGGGATGCTGCTCGTGGAAAATGCGGGCGGGCGTTTTGAAATGGCTGCGCGGACGGACAACCCCGACAAGATTTCCGTCCGTGCATGGAACGGAAAAATCCAGCTCCTCCCGCACGAATGAACCTCGTCGGCACCGGCTATGACGTCCACCGCTTCGCCGACGGGCGCAAACTGATCCTCGGCGGCGTCGAGATCGTGCACACGCACGGGCTCGATGGCCACAGCGATGCTGACGTGCTCTGCCACGCCATCGCCGATGCGATCCTCGGCGCGATCGGCGAGCGCGACATCGGCCACCATTTTCCAAACAACGATCCGACGATCCGCGGAATCAGTTCGCTCGAAATCGTCCGCAAGGCCGCGAGCCTCGTGACCGCCGCGGGCGGAAAGCTGGTCAACATTGACTCGTGTCTCATCGCTGAGGAGCCGAAGATCGGCCCGCACATTTCCGCGATGAAGGCGAATCTCGCGCGCGTGCTCGCGCTCGACGAGTGCCGCGTCGGCATCAAGGCCACGACGAACGAGCGCATGGGCTTCCTCGGGCGCGGCGAGGGCATGGCCGCCACTGCTGTCGCCAGCGTCGAGATGCCCGGCTGACAACTCTGAGCGCATGCAACCGAAGTGCGCGATCGCCGGGAGGAAACCGCAGATGAACGCGGATGAACGCAGATGGCCTCTCAATATCTGCGTCCATCCGTGTTCATCTGCGGTTAAAAACTCCTTCGCCGCCAACCTGCGACGCACACACCGACGGTGAACACGCGCACGCTGTTCGACTCCGCCTTCCTGGCGAAACTGGAGCGGCTCCACCTGCTCGCGCGGCGGATGTTCCGAGGCGAGAGGCGAGCGGAGCGCAAGACGCGGCAGATCGGCGCGAGCCTCGAATTCGCCGACTACCGCGAATACACGCCGGGCGACGAACTGCGCAGCATAGACTGGCACGCCTACGGACGGCTGGAGCGCCTCTTTGTGAAGCTCCACGAGCACGAGCAGGATCTGCCCGTGACCTTCCTCGTGGATTGCAGCGCGAGCATGTCGTGGCTGCCGGAGGAAAAGCCGGAGGTACTCAGCAAATTCGATCACGCACGCCGGCTCTGCGCGGCGCTTGCCTACATCGCGCTTGCAAATCTGGATCGCGTGAACATCCATTTCTTCGCGGCAAATTCCGTCGCGGAACTCGGCTTCGCGCGCGGAAAGGCGGAGTTTCATTCCGTGCTGAAATTCCTCGGCGCACCGCCGCAGCCCGACGGCCCGACGCGGCTCATGCACAGCATGCAGTCGCTCGCGCAGCGGACGCGACGGCGAGGACTCGTCTTTGTGGTCAGCGACTTTTTTGATCCGCGCGGATACGAGGAGCCGCTCGGCCTGCTGCTGCACAGCCAGTTTGAAGTCCACGTCCTCCAGGTGCTCGCCCGCGAGGAACTCGCGCCGACGGTCATCGGCGATCTCAGCCTCAGCGAGATCGAAGCAGGCGCAGCCATGGACATCACGGCAAACGAAAACCTCCTTCGCCGCTATCGCGAGGAGATCACGAAATTCAACGACGCACTCGAATCATTCTGCCTGCGCCGCGGCATCGCCTGCGCGCGCGTGATGACCGACATGCCATTCGAGGACACCGTGCTGCGCGCACTGCGCGACGGAGTGATGGTCCGATGACGTGGCTCCAGCCGTCGGCCGCGTGGGCTTTCGCCGGAGTGCCGGTGATCGTGCTGCTGTATTTTCTCCGGCTGAAGCGGCGCACTCTCCCGGTTTCCACGCTCATGTTCTGGCAGCGCGTGCAGAAGGAAAGCGGACGCAGCGCGTTCTTCAGAAAGTTCCGCCACTTCCTCTCGCTGCTGCTGCACCTTCTTATCTTCCTGCTGCTGCTCGCCGCACTCGCGCGGCCCGTCTTCGACCGCGGCATCCGCGAAGGCTGCGCGACCGTCCTCATCCTCGACACCCGCGCGCGCATGCAAGCCGTCGAACCCGACGGGCACACGCGGTTTGAAACCGCGCTCCGCCTTGCGCGCGACTATGCACGGCAAGTCGGCGGCGGAAAAGGCATCGCAGTGCTGACTCTCGGCGCAGCGCCGATGGTTGCAGTGCCATTCACTGACGATGAAAAGCGGCTGCTCGACGCACTCGCACAAGCCTCGCCGACCGATGCGACAGGCGACATCTCCGCCGCTGTCGCGCTCGCCGACTCGCTGCTCGCTGCGCGAAAAGGAAACCATCGCATCGTGCTGTTCACCGCCGGCACGACCGGCCCACTCCCGAAAACGGGGAGCGAACTGATCACGCACACGCTCGGAACGCCGCGCGACAATGTTGCGATCACGCGCTTTGCCACACGCGCGCTGCCGGCGAACCCGCAGACCGGCGAGGTGCTGCTCGAAACGCAAAATTTTGGCCGCACGCTCGTCCGTACCGAGGTGGAACTCGCATTCGACGGACGCACGCTCGAGGTGAAACCGCTCGCGCTCGCCCCCGGCGAACGCCGACTCGACATCTTCACCTCAGTCCCCCGCCCCATCCGTGGCGCGCGCGGATGGCTCACGGCGAAGCTCTCCGCACCCGACGCGCTCGTGCTCGACAACATCGCGTATGCCACACTGCCCGCGGCAAAATTGAACCGCGTGCTGCTCGTCTCGAAGGGCAACAACTTCCTCGAAAAACTGCTCGGGGTGGACACGTCGCTGAAGTTCCAGTTCATCACGCCGGAGTCGTGGCAGCCGGCGATGGCGGAAAAATTCGAGGCGGTGATTTTCGATGGATCGATCCCGGCGTTGTTTGATCTCGAAACAACGCGTGGCAATTTTCTTTTCCTCAAGGCAACGCCATTCGGAACAAAAGACGCGACGCTCGAACAACCGGTCATCACCGATGTGGACGCGACGCATCCGACGACGCGACTCGCGAGCCTGCAAAACATCGCAGTCCTCCGCGCACAGCCGCTCGCGCTGCCCGCGCCGCACGACGGCTGGACTTTCACCGCACCGCTGCGCTCCGCGGAGCATCCGCTGCTCATCACCGGCGAGCGCGGACGCCAGCGCATCGCCGCGCTCGCATTTGATGTCCTCGATTCGGACCTGCCGCTGCGCGTCGCATTTCCGCTGCTCATCCACGCCACAGTCGACTGGCTCGCGGGCGAGCGCACGGAATCCGCGCCATCGCTCGCGGCGGGTGAAATGTTCACGCTGCCAACCGGCATGAGCATCGCAGCCACACCGCTCACCGCTTCGCCAGGGCCGCGCGATGTCCAGTCGCAGCCGAACGTGACGGGATTTTTCCAGCCGATCCGCAACGGCTTTTACGAGATCGCGGATGCCGATGCGAAACGCTGGCTCGCGGTGAACACATTCAGTGCGGCGGAATCCGATCTGCGCGGTGCAGATAAAACTGCGGAGCACGGAAATGCCGGAGCGATCAACGCGGAACCGCTCTCCGCATTTTCCATCCTGCTGCACCGCTGGCCGCCGTGGCAGTGGCTCGCGCTCGCGGCGTTTGCGCTGCTGCTCGCCGAGTGGCGGCTGTTTCACCGGAGGAAGACGGAATGATGCGCAAGCAAGGATCATTTTATGGAGTCTGCGAGACACGTTGCGAAGCGAGCGGTATGCCTCGGGTAGGGTGGGCGTCCCGCCTGCCGTGCGACGCGTCCCGCGTCGCACCTGGCGGACGCCTGTTTGCGAACG
>JANXZI010000435.1 GCA_025355595.1 Spartobacteria bacterium | reverse complement strand
GTCGGCGTTCCCTTTTCCGGGAATGCGACAATCGTCACCGTCGCGTCGTCGCGCCACGGGAACGAGTAGAGGCCCGCGGCGTCGGTCTTCACGGGTGCGGGCGGTGGGCGCGTTTTTACGGTCACGCTGCGGCTGTTCAGCGTGTGCGGCGGCCTTTTCCAGATCGCCCGCATCGCGACTTCCGCGCCGGCGACGGGCTTGCCATCGGCGTCGAGCACGGTGCCGTGGATCGTCGCGGCGGGTTCCACGAAAAGCTCCGCGGAATTTGCGAGGAGATCCTTGCGCAGCATCCTGCCGTGGCCGGTTTCAGTCGAGGAATAGAACCACGCGGTCCACGCGGATGCGTGCGAGACCTGTGCGGCGAGGCCGACGAAATTGCGCGGCAGGCGGTCGCATTTCCAGCGGCCCTCCGCGTCGGTGATCTCGGTGGTCAGCGGCGTCTCGATGAATTGTCCCCGGTTCTGCAAGTCGGCTTTCATGTGGAGGAGCGTGACCTCCGCGCCGGGGAGCGGCTTGCCATCGGGCAGCTTCACGGTGCCGCCGACGATGGCGCCGGGATCGAGTTCGATCGTTGCGGTTTTCTTCGGCGGATCGTCTTCCCACGTCTGAGGGAGGCCGAAGTAGCCGGGCTGGTGCGCCGTCACGGTGAGCTTGCGCTCGCCTTTCGTCGGCGCTCCGAGCGGCACCTGCGCGACACCATTCACGCCTGCGCGAACGGTGCGATCCGGCAGCGGGAGGCCGCAATACATCCGCGCGGTCACGCGCACCTCGGCGCCCGCGAGCGGCGTGTGCTTTTCGGAATCCACGACGCTGAGCGCGGTGAATTCGCCGTCCTTGAAACCGGGCCCGAGACCGATGCGATCCATGATCACTTTTGCCTCCGGCGAAATCTCCCAGTAGAGCAGCGACTCGAAGAGGTCGCCCGAGCACGAGAGATTCAGCACATGGCCGTAGAGGAAGCAGCGCACGATCGGCACCACCTGGCCGAATTCCTCCATCTGCTGCTCCTTGATCTCGCGGAAGGTGCGCGCCGATTTGTTGAATTTCTGCGCGCTGAACTCGTAGCAGAACGACGTGCGGAATTTCGGATCGGTCTGGTTGTTATCGCCGTGCCGTTCCGTACGTTTCTCCGTCGGCGAGAGCATCGCATCAGCGTCGGGAATGTAGCGCGGCACGAGATCCGAGAGGTAGTCGGGATACTGGCCGCGATCCTTTTTGTAAGCCTTGAGCGCATCCGACACCTTGCGCATCTGCGCGATGGTCTGCGCCTTTTCCTGCGCCTCGAGATCGGCAGGCGCATCCGCCGCGCGGCCCAGGCTGAGGGCGAGGAAGCCGATCAAAATTAGCAGCGTGGTCAGTCTGTGCATCTGGGAGGGAGTCCTTCGCGTGACCCGCGCGCCACACGAGCGGGCAGTCGGGAGGGAAAAAATTTCGGCGCGGATGCTGGTGGCGCACGCTGCGCCGGTCAAACGGTTTTCCGACGTGCGTCGGCTGCCTCCGCCGCACGTTCAGAACAGCGGCTCGAATCCGGCGGCGCGGAAATGACGGTCGTTCGTAAATGCCTGGCTCAGCCCGTAGCGGCCCATGATGAGGAACGAGAGATGATCGACGACGCCCGGCCCGCCGATGCCGTCCGCGGCGTATCGCCGCCACGCTTCCTGCCAGTCGTCGTCGGTGGGAGAAAGCACGCGCTTATTCCGCTCCAGTGCAACGCGCAACTCGACAGCTTCCGCACGGTATGGTCGGCGCGAAGCGGCATTCGCGCACTCGGCGAGGACGTAGGGTGTCGTGACCATGGTGGCCTCCTGGCGGAGCAACTGCGCGAAGGCCCGGGCCGCCGCTGTGTGCCACTGGTCATCCTCATCCCACACTGCGATGAGTCCCACAGTGTCGAGAAAGACCGGCGTCAAGGCTGGTGTTCGTTGTGCCGCTCGGCGGTGTCAGTCGCACCGGAGCGATAGCGGCGGGACAGGATCGCGTAGATTTCATCGAGACCCTCGCCGTCGTTCGGCGGGAGTGGCAGCGGCAGCGGCGACGGCGGCAACTCCGCCTCGACGAGGACCCGGCTGCCCTCGGGAAAATCAACCGGCTCCGTCGGGCGGAAGACTCCGTGCTCGTAGATGGCGTGGACGGCTTTCATGCGGGACGACGTAGCATTCATCGGCGGTGATCGCAATGTCCGCTTCGACGAAGCACCGCTTTCCATTTGCATCCCACCCCGTGCCGTCCATCTTCCGCACCCGAAATGATTCGCCCCACTTGGCTTGCCGCCGCATCGCTGTTCATCGTTCACGCCGCCTTTGCGCAGCCGAACGAAATCCGAAAGTCCCTCTGCCGGATCAACAACACCGCGCAGGAATTCAACTACCGCGTGCCGTGGCTGCCGGGGCAGATGAGCGGTGGAAGCGGCACGGGTTGGGTCGTGAAAAAGGATCGGCTGATGACGAACGCGCATGTCGTCTCGAATGCGAAGCTGCTCACGGTCGAGAAGGAGAATGATCCGAAGAAATACGTGGCGACCGTGGAGTTCATCGCCCACGACTGCGACCTCGCGCAGATCAAGGTCGAGGATCCCGATTTTTGGAAAGACACGATCCCGCTCGCGCTGGGCGGCGTGCCGGAGATCGAGTCGAGCGTCTCGGTGTACGGCTACCCGATCGGCGGCGAGCGCATGAGTGTGACGAAGGGCATCGTGTCGCGCATTGATTTCCGCACGTATGCGCACTCGGTGATGGACTCGCACCTGTGCATCCAGATTGACGCGGCGATCAATCCCGGCAACTCCGGCGGCCCCGTGATGCAGCAGGGAAAAGTCGTCGGCGTCGCCTTCCAGGGGCTCGGCGGAGCGGATGCGCAGAATGTGGGCTACATGATCCCCACGCCGGTCATCGGCCACTTTCTGAAGGACATCGAGGATGGCCAGTACGACCGCTACATGGATCTAAGCATCGCGACTTTTCCGCTGCTGAATGCCGGGCACCGTCGCGCGCTCGGCCTGCCGGACGACGACCGCGGCCTCGCGGTGACGACCGTCGGCAGTGCGAGCGTGTGCGCCGCCAAGCTGCGCTCCGGCGACGTGCTTCTGAAAATCAACGCCGTGGACATCCAGAGCGACGGGATGGTGCAACTCGAAGGCGAGCGCGTACAGATGGCCGAGGTCGCGGAGAGAAAATACAAGGGCGACAAGGTGAAATTTGAAGTGTGGCGCGACAAGAAGCTGGTGGTGGAGGAGGTCACGTTCGAACGCGCGTGGCCCTACACGCACCAGGCGACGAGCTACGAACCGCCGAAGTATGTCGTGTTCGGCGGGCTGCTCTTCCAGCCGATGAACCGGAACCTCGTCGCGACGTATCAATTTGCGAATCCGCG
>JANXZI010000420.1 GCA_025355595.1 Spartobacteria bacterium | reverse complement strand
GCCTCCGATACATGTTGCGACGAGGGCGTCGCCGCCCCGGAAGCCGCGCGCGAGTCGCGTGCTCCAGCCGGGGGACCCGTGGGCCTGCAAGTTCTTGGCGTTGGTTTCTCCAGGAGACATCGAAGACACAACGGCACGCCGACCGCTTCGGCAGCGGATACTTTTCCCGCGTTCCGCGTTCCGCGTTTCTACGAGGGCGAGACCGTCATCTGCGTCGCCATCACCAGCACGGCGACGGCCGCGAGAATCGCGAGTACTCCGATGGCCATGATGGCCATGCCGATGGTGTCCTTTTTCGCCAGGCGCTTCTGAAACGGCGATGCGTTCATGAAGTTCGACGGCTTCATGCTCTTCGCCGCTGGCGCGATCGAACGATCCACGCTTGCGGGCAATTCCTGTCCGCCTTCCTCCGCATTTTCCGGATCGAAAATCGCGTCCAAATGGCCGAAGCGCACGCGATCGCCGGGCTTGAGGGTGTATTCGGTCTCGGGCGCGAGTTCCGTGCCGTTCACGGACGTGCCGTTCGTCGAGCCGAGATCCTTCAGGATGAATGCGCCGTCCACCGGTGCGATCTGCGCGTGGTGGCTGGACATGCTCACGTCATCAATCGGGAACACGTTGTCGTGCGCGCGGCCGATGGTGAGGGTTTCTTCGGTCAGTTCGTGATCAGTCTGCGACCCGTCGTGGCGAACAATCTGGAGCTTCGGCATGGGAGGGAGATAGCGCGGCTTTGCGGAGGAGGAAAGCGGAAAGCGTGGCTGCGTTCTGAATCTTATTCTTATTCTCGCCCGAGAGCCGCGCGGCATCGCAGAGGCAGGAATACGATTCGGAATGAGAATAAGACATTTCTGAAATCGGGCGTGCTACCTCGCGCTCTCGATGAGCTGTGCGAACTGCCGGAAAAAATAGGTCGCATCATTCGGCCCCGGTGCGGCCTCGGGGTGATATTGCACGCTGAAGACCGGCTGGTCCTTGCACGCGAGTCCCTCGACGGTCTGGTCGTTCAGGTTGATGTGTGTGACTTCGACATTTGCTGGAAGCGACTCCGCATCCACCGCGAACCCGTGATTCTGCGAGGTGATGGTCACCTTGCCCGTGCGCAGATCCTTCACCGGCTGGTTGCCGCCGCGATGTCCGAACTTGAGCTTGAACGTCTTTCCGCCAACCGCGTATCCGAGCATCTGGTGCCCGAGGCAGATTCCGAAAATCGGCGTGCGGCCCATGAGCTTGCGGATGTTGTCATGCACATACGTGAGCGCCGCGGGATCGCCGGGGCCGTTGGAAAGAAACACCCCGTCGGGCTTCAGCGCGAGCACGTCCTCGGCGGAGAAAGTCGCCGGCACCACGCGCACGCCGAATCCCTCCTGCCGCAACCGCCGCAGGATGTTCGTCTTCATGCCGAAATCATACGCGACGATCCGGTGCTTCACCGGCGGCAGCTTTTTGAAGACCTCGTTCCCTTCGCGGATTTCCACATCCGCGCCGTCGCCTTTCACAATGGTCCACTCGGGCGAGAGCTTCCCATCCGGATCCCAGTCGAAAGATTTCGCCGGCGTCACTTCCTTCACAAAATCGGAGCCCGCCATCGGCGGCGCACTCTTCGCGCGGGCGATGGCCGCCTCCACATCCAGCTCGCTCGTGATGCACGCCTGCATCGCGCCGCGCGAGCGCAGGTGCTTCGTGAGCGCCCGCGTGTCCACGCCCTGGATGCCGGGGATTTTCCATTTCGCGAGATACGAATTCAGATCGCCCGTCGCGCGCCAGTTGCTCGCGATGGCGGAAAGCTCCTCGATCACAAAGCCGCGCACATGCACCGCGCTGCTCTCATCATCGAGCGCATTCACGCCGTAGTTGCCGATTTGCGGGGCGGTCATCGCGACGATCTGGCCGCGGTACGAGGGATCGGTGAGCACCTCCTGGTAGCCGGTCATCGAGGTGTTGAAACACGCTTCGCCGACCGCCGTGCCGGGAGCCCCAAATGATTCACCGATGAAGTGACGACCGTCTTCGAGTGCAAGTACTGCGCGCATGAGCGCGCGGAAGATGCGCGGCCTGTGTGCGCGTGCGAAGAAAAAATTCGCGGAAATTTTGCGGAGGGCACGACGCGGACAACTCACCGGCATCCTGAACCCGCGCTGCGAACCGATCCGCGAACCGTCCATGCCCCAGTTTGCTCAGAAAGTGAGGCGGAGCTGCCGGGTTTATCTGTCCAGTCCGTAAGATGGACGTTGCTTGTCGTGTCTCAAGCAGAGGATGCGGACTTTGCCGGGATGGATCTCGTAGAGGACGGCATACGGGAATCGCGTGAGTTTGGCACGTCTCACCGTTCTTGATCCCAGCCAAAGCGCCTGACCTTCGGGGTTGGCGATGATGAGATCAAACGCGGCGGTGAATTTGGCGAAGAAGTCATCGCCAAGACCCAAGCTGCGCTCTTCATACCAACGGACGGCATCATTCACCTCTCGCTGAACGAGGCGATGAAACGTGAGCCTCATGCGTGGCCGCGTTTACCCTGAATGCCGGCAAGGAACTCTTCGTACGACAGTTCGGCTTCCGGGTTCTTGTCTATCTCGGCGGATCTGTGTTCGGCCTCGTTCAGCCAAACGCGGTCGGTTTCACGCTGCCAGTCTTCGGGCACGCTGGCGTAAAGTTCGTCGGCCAGCGCGACTCGTTCTGCGACGGGCAGCAGGAACAGGCTCTCACTGATGGGGACTGAAGACATGGTGGGATCTTAGCTGAGGTGTCGTTCCTTTCAAGCTTGGGTCTCCGCCTCCTCCGCCTACTTCCCCTCCGCCTCGATCCACGCGAGTGCTTTCTCGTAGCTCGCGCGCTGGAGGTAGTGTGCGAAGTCGCCGGGGAGGGGACGCGGCAGGGCGGCACCGAGCTGTGTGATTTTTTCCGAGACGGATTTCAGCTTTTCTAAATGTGCTGCGGGATCGCGCGCATAGAGATCGCGGTCGGCGATGACGGTGAGGCGTTCGCGCAGAGCGGCGGCGATGTCGGCGAAAAGATCGGG
>JANXZI010000396.1 GCA_025355595.1 Spartobacteria bacterium | reverse complement strand
ACCGGGACGGCTTGCGGTTTGGCGAACTCATCCTGATCGCTCCGATGGCAGAGGATGCGCCGCAATTCTCCATGTCTCGCTCAGAGCAGGAAACGTTCGCCTTCCGCCGACGCGCCGCTGCCGCCGTCCGCTCCGAATTTCGGGCAATCATGCCCGCAGGCCGCACACCCGTTTCGCCTTCCGCGTCGCCACGAACCAGCACGGCGCGCGACGGGCGCGGCAATAGCGTCGTGAGCGGCGGCAATCCGGCGCGAGGTGCGCAGTTGCCAAGTCGCAACCGCGAAAGCACGCAAGGCGACGCGTTGATCGCGGGCGCAATGCAGTCCCGTCGCGAGGTGGATTACGACGCGCTCGCGGTTCAACTCGCCGCAGAAGAAAACGAACGCGCCCGCCACGAACTTCCCGTATGAAGATCACCGTTCAATTTCCAGCCGGGCACGTTGCGCTTTTCGAGAACGGCGCGTGGAGCTGCGCGCACGAAATCTCGCGCCTGGTATGCGAAGCCGCGACGCGCCGCCACAGTGCGCGACTCAGCGCGCGCAACACGCTCACCGCCGTCGTGCTCATGGCGGGCCGGCAACGCGCGCAGGTGAAGATCGAACTCACGCCGCAGAGCTGCGCGCACTTTCTCACGCCACCCCCTACAAATCCCGCGCCCAATTCAGCGGAACGCCTACCAGCATGATGCCAAACTTCATCCGCCGCCTTTTCCGTTCTCTCGTGCCCGTGGAACGGCGCACCGTCTTTGATGCGCGCACGCAGTTGCAGGGCGTGGCGGCCTTGATGGATGCCGATCGGCTGCACGCAATTCTTTCCGCGGCGGACAGCGGAAGCCCGCTGGAACTGTTCGCGCTCTTCCAAGACATCGTGCTCGCGGATTCGCACCTTCAGGCCGAATTTTCCAAACGGAAGCTGGCCGTGCTCGGCGACAAGCTCGCGGTGCTGCCGCGTGACAAAAAGGTGCCTGCGGACGTGGAGGCGGCAGACGCCGTGCGGCAAGCTCTCGACGCGTGCCCGTCTTTCGTCAATGCGTGCATTCACCTGCTCGACAGCACGCTTTGGCCGGTCAGCGTCGTGGAAAAAATCTTTCAACCGATTGGAGATCACTTCGCCCTCGCGCAACTTGTCTGCGTGCCCGATCAACTGCTCGATTTCACCGCGGGCCGGCTGCGCATCCGCGCCACGAATGCCGCGGGAGTGCCGACGGGCGGATTTTTTGAGGCCGATGCGAAGCGCTACATGGTCCATCGCGGGCATCTGCTCACCGCGCCCGATCACCGCGGCGGGCCGCTGCGTTCGCTCGTGTGGTGGTGGTTCCTCGCGACGGCGAACCGCGAATGGTGGGGGCGCTTCCTCGACCGCTTCGGCACGCCGTTCCCGGTGGGGAAATTCGATCAAAGCGACGATGAGAGCCGCATGATTCTGACGCGGGCATTCTCCTATGCGACGCGGCTCGGCGGCCTTGTCGTCAGCAAGGAAACGGAAGTTGAATTGCTTCAGGCTGCCGCGAGCCAGAGCGGCGACGCCTTTGAAAAATTTCACGCCGTCTGCCGCCGCGAAATGTCCAAGCTCATCCTGGGGCAGACGCTCTCCGCGGAAGTTCAGAGCGGCGGCCTGGGCAGCGGCGGGGCATCCGCGCAGCAAGAGGAAGTGCGGCAGGACGTGCGGCAGTTCGACTCGCGGCGGCTCGGTGACACGCTGCGCACGCAGCTCTTTGAGCAATTCCTGCGCATCAATGGAATGCAGGGCAGCGCCCCGCTGATTGTCTGGGGCGGCGAAAGCCCGGTGAGCGCGCAGTCAACCGCTTCGCTGATTGCGAACCTTGCCCGCGCGGGCATTTCCCCCACGGACGAAGCCCTTGCCACGCTGAGCGAGCGCCTTGGATTCGGCATCGTGCGGAGCGCGCCGCCGCCCGCCATGAGCAGCGCAGACGATGCGTTGCGCGTCGAGGTGATGAGCAACAGCGCCGATCTGCACGCCCTGCTGCACGGATTGAAGACGCACTTTTCACGAATGCCCTACGGCGAGTTTCAAACCATGCTCACGCAGTCCAAACGCGACTGGTTGCGCTCAAAACGATCGTAAGATGAACCCGCCGACTCTCAGAGAACAGATCCGCGCCGTGATGCACGCGAACAATCTCAACGAATACACCGCACTCCGCTACCTCGCGCAGCTTGCCGGAGGCAGCGAGCGCGACGCGGAGGGCAAAGCGATCGTGCGCGACGAAATCGGGCGTGAGCTGGCGCGCGTCATTGTCCCTGCCCTCGGCGCGATTTCAGACGACGCCGAGTCTGCGCATCGTCGGGGCGAGCAATCGCGGCGGACGATTAGCGGTGCAAAGATCGTGAACTTCGACGGCCGCCCTTTGCCCGTCTTCACCCATTCGGGCCGGCCGCACGGGATCGAAACGAAGCAATCGCTGCTGGATATCGGCATTGCAGAGATGCGCCCGCTCAAACCCGATTTTTCCGCGGACTACTCAGCGCCGGTGGAGTTCCGCGCCTTCCTCCCTGCCGACCCGGCGAACGGAAGGCTTGAGGATTGCACCCTCGAACACTTCACCACACACCCGATCGCCGTTGCCCTGGCGCGCAGATTCTTTGTGCTCGCCGCACTGGACGAGGCCGCAGAGGGACCGATCACCATCACGTCATCCGACATCGAGGCATGAAGCTGATTCTCAAACTTCCCGACGGCACAAGCGCCAGCATCGATCAAGCGGATCAAAAATGGGCGAGCGCCGATCCGCGTCTCGCCGTCTTTTGCACAATCTGCACGGCGGGCGAGGCGGCATCCTATCTGCCGCACCCCTTCCTCGATGCCGCGCGCAAGCTCGCGGAGAAGCTCGGTGCGGAGCTGGAGATCGTGGGGGCCGTGAATGGCGGCAAGCCGGAGACGATTCACTGAGCGATGAGTAGCACGCGCACAGCACAAAAGGCGGGGCCGATGCGACAGGAACGTTTTGCATCCAGCGCGGGCTTTGCCAAGGGCTTGCTCGGCAACCTTGTCGCGCGCCGCTGTGCGCGCGTGAACAGCCGCGCCGCCCGCGAGCGCGTGTACTTTCTCCACGAACTGAGCAGCCGCGAGTCCGGCCTTCGGCATTCGTCTTGCACGTCCTTTCCCGCGTGGCCTTGGGATTCCGAGGGCGCGCCGGACGAGTCCGCATTTGAGCGGCTCGCGCGCGATCTATGCGCCGCCTGCCAGCTCAGGGACAGCGTGCGAAAGGCGATCCCCGATTTCCTCACCCGTCTTTGCCTCGATCCGCAAATGTCCGCCGAGGCCGCGGAGCTGCCCGGATTCCCCGGCATCCTCGCCGATCTCGATCAATATCGCCGGCGCTTTGAAAATGCCACGGCGGCACGCATCGCCACGACCGCGACGACAACCGCTGTGTGGGATCTTCTCGACTACGCGATGAGCCAGCGCGGCCTGGTGTTGGCGGAAGGCCCGTACCGCACCGGCAAAAGCTACTCCGCCCAAGCCTGGGCACAGATGCACCTGGGGCAATGCCGGTATGTGCAGCTTTCATCCAACACAGACGATGGGAGCTTTTACCGCGAGATCGCGCGCGCAGTTGGCGTGGCGTGCGGCTCACAGATGAAGGGCGCGCAGATGCGCGAGCGAATCGAGGCTGTCTTGCGCGAACAACACCTGCTTTTGATCGTGGACGAGGCCGATTGGATTTGGCCGCAGTCGGGACGCGTGAAGGATGCCCCGAACCGCGTGTGCTGGCTGCTCAGTTTGGTTAATGGCGGTGTGCCCGTGGCGCTCATCGGCTCGCGAAATTTCGCGCGGCTCATGTCGAACGTGGAACGGCATTGCAAGCAGTGGGGGAGTGAGCAGTTTCACGGGCGCTTGCGCTTGCGCGTACCGCTCCCCGAAAAGCTCGGCGAGGCGGATTTATTCGCAATAGCGCGCACCGTCATCCCTCACGCGGACGACGCAACGCGAATGCTGCTAGTCGGCCATGCGCTCAAATCTCCCGCCCCGGTGCCAGCAATCGAGAGCTGTGTCGCCCGCGCGGAGTGGTTCGCCTCAGAGGACGGCCGCCAGCTCGGCTTTGACGACGTGCGGCGCGTGATGAACGAGGCCGGCACCCTTCCCTCAGACTTTACTCCGATCGCCCACGCACCGCAGAGCCCGCTCACAACGGGCCCGGCACACCCCGCGCCGCTGGCCCGCGGCACACCCGCGACAGCCGCGCGGAACCGGCCCGCAGGCGCTCCCCTTGGCAGCGGCGTGCGCGTCACCGTTTCCCCCGTTCCTTCCTGAACACTGGCGCGCGCTCACAGCGCCGCCGGCATCACAAGCCAGCCTCAAAGGCCGCCCGTGCAAAAAATCGCACGGCAGCGGCGCAAGGTTTTTTGTCTCTCGAAACCCGCAGATGGTTACACTTATTTTGACAAAATATTTCGCAACATTACACAGAGAGATTTGATAGAGTGTCCCCGGCGGGAATCGAACCCACATCACCGGTTTAGGAAACCAGCGTTCTATCCGTTGAACTACGGGGACTGCTCAATGGCAGCGTCTAGCATCAGAAACGGGCGGCATTTCGGTCAAAATGTGACCGGGATCGCCTCTTCATCTTCGATGGCGAGCATGTTTACCCACGGTCGCGAAGCTGGCAAGCCCGCTCACTTCCAGCCATTCACATGCCAGCTTGTGATTTATCGGGCGCTCCCCTGCCCAGCCGGAAATATCTTCAGCAATTCTTTCGACTGGCCGATGACGGCGAAATTCAGCCGATCCCTCGCTACGCCGTTCGATCATGTCACGAGGAATGTCAGAGTCGCGATCGGCGTTTCCGGCGAATCGAGCGCCGCACGCAGACTCGCCGGAGCTGCCCTGCGAGAAGCGGTCGTGCGCGATAAGAACCGGCGTGAGAACATCGCACATGAACCGTGCGGAGTATCACCACAATGTTTACATCATCCTGCTCGACGACGCCGTCGGAAGCCACCCGTCCGTGCTGCGTTTGAATCCGCAGCGGGATGCGGCGATGCCGTGTGTTTACGTCGGCATGACGGGCCTGCCAGCGGAGCATCGTTTCGAGAATCACCGGCACGGCTACAAATCAGCTTGGACCGTCCGCAAATATGGCATTCGTCTTCTCCCGGAGATGTTCGCGCATCTGAATCCGATGCCGTTCGATGCGGCAGTGCAGATGGAGAAAGATCTGGCTGAAGAACTGCGGGAACAGGGCTACACTGTCACTGGCGGAACGTAGAAACTCATCCGGCGAAGCATCCGCACAAAAAAAGTGCCCGGCCACCGACCGATTGGCCAGTGACCGGGCTGTTCCCCCCAGAACGCGTAGAGATTTCCACACCTCGCGTCGAATGCAAGCGGAGATTGTGAAAGTTTTCACATACTCCTCAGCAAACCTCGGTTGCGTGAACCATGATTGCGTTTTTCAGAAGCCTGCCCGCTGGAACGACTCCGTTGATCCGAGGGATGTATTTGCCGGCAGCCGCCGACTGCGCGCGATTCGGGGAGGAACTGCTCGGCGCGTCAGCTATCACTTCCAAGTCTCGTTCCCCGCGTATCCGACTTGCACGTAAAGGAACGGCGGCGCGTCGTTCTCCCGCTTGTAGATTTCCTTCAAGCCGCTGTTCACCGCCACCTCGCAATAATCCGGGGCGGCGGTCGCTTCGATGATTGTTCCATCCTGGCTTCCGCCAACGAACTCAATGGGGAATGATTCAGTCATGCCAATTTGACGGATTCGCCCTGGATTTCTTCATCCGGTTCGTTCCGGCGAGTTCTTGAACAATCGCGTGCCCTTCTGCGTCAAATGCATGACTTTCAAAATGCTTCGGCCTCCTTTCCAACCAGACCGGCTGCTGGGCGACAGTCCGCCCCCACAGGCGACGCTGTTTCGTTGCGCGACCGGATTTGCTTGCATAGCCGTCGCCTCAGCAATCGTCAGCTTCACAAAAGATCCGCCAGTGGCAATCGCTGGCCTCCTCTTCTTCCTCGCCTTCATCGTCTCATTGGTTTTCCTGATCTTGGGGATGGCTGCCAGGCGGGTATGAGGTTTTTCAAGGCCGTTGGTCGCCGAGAGACGGATGCGGGGAACCCGCGCCTCCGTCCTATCTCGCGTCCGTCAGTTCCCTGATCCGGATATTGCGAAATTGCACCAGCGAGGCGCCCCATTCACCGTCCTTCCGCTCGGGGTGAACCTGCAACGCGAGCGGCCCCTTCGCCGGGACTCCGGGCAATTGCGCATTCTCGATGATTAGCTTGTCGTTAAGCGTGACCGTGAGGCGCTCGCCTTTCATCACGATGTGAAAGGTATTCCATTCGCCGATCGGACGATCGGCTTTCCCCTTCGGTGTGACAGCAGCGTGGACTTCGGCGGAAAATTTCGGATCGGTGCGATAACCCCACACTTCACCGGAGCCGACGGGCCAGCACCAGATATTCACCTGAGACTTATGCTGCCCGCGGAGGAAGATGCCGGAGTCCGTATTAGGCACAGTGACCGTGACTATATTTCCGGCCTCATCCTTCTTATAACTGCCATCGGGAAGGATAACCTTCGCCTTGCTGTTCACGTAAGGAGTCTCCTTGATCCGCCAGTCCACGAACAGCTCGAAATCGCCGTATTCCTTCACGCTCCACAGCTCCCTGTCCCCTTTTTCATCCCCCTTGGGGTCGCAGTCAATGACGCCGCCCACGACGCTCCAGTCGCCGTTGTTCGGCTGGCGCGTGGTCCAGCCGTCGAGGTCTTTGCCATTGAAGAGCGACGTGAAGCCCGGCGCGGGTGCGGGTTCAGCAGCGCGGATGAACGCGACGGTCAGTGCGCTGAGGAGCAGGGTCAGGCGGAGAATTCGCATGGTAGCATCTCACGATGGAATGCGCCGCAGGGCGAGTTTGATCTGTAGTCTCGCGGAACGGGCGGACGCGGCCGCGCTCTGGGAACGGCGACTTCCAAGTGGCCGTGCGTCGCCCGAACCGCGGACGCAGTGGTGCGCGATCGGGAGATTGCGGACGTGGGCTTCCGCCCACGCCTACGGGCGCATCGGCGACGTGGAAGTCGCCGCTCCTATTTCGCAATGCCGATCGCGTAGAGCGCATCAAAGCCGCGGAGATAGATCCGCCCATTTGAGATCGCGGGCGACGCGGTGAATTGATCCGGCAGTTTGTTCTTCGCGAGAATATTCAGCTCCGGCCCAGCCTGAACGACGGTGAATGTGCCGTCCTTCGCGGTGAGATAGATTTTTCCATCCGCCGCGACGGGCGAGGCGCGATAGATCTGCGGATACGCGCGATCCGAATAGATCTGCGCGCCCGTCTTCGCATCGAGGCATGTGAGGATGCCGCTCTCGCGGCAAAGATACACGCGCCCCTCGTACACGACCGGCGACGGCACATCCGGCGTCCCGCGATCCATCCGCCACGCCTCGCCGGGTGCGCCCGCGGGAACGATGCCCTTGGCGTCCGGCTTCACGCCGACGACTGCGCCATTCTTCGCCGTCGGGATCACAATGAGATCCGCCACCGCGATCGGCGAGGCGACGAACCGCAGCGTGCTGTTGTAGCGGCCCTTGGGATTCAGATCCGCCACACGCCAGACTTCCGCACCGTCGGCGAGATGGTGCGCGATGGCGTAGTCATTTCCATGCGTGATGAGCCGCGCCTCCGCGCCGCGCCGCCAGAGGCACGGCGACGCGTACGAATGCAGGCACTCGCTGTGCCCGTCGCTCTTGCGATCCACCTTCCAGATTTCCTTCCCTGTCGCCGCATCGAGCGCGACGACGAGCGCGGCCTTGGCGTGGATGAGTTGCAAATAGAGGCGCCCCTCGTGCAGCAGCGGCGTCGTGTGCATCCCGAAGCCGTAGGCAAATTTCCCGTACCGCTCCTGCGCGTTGAACCGCCACACTTCCTTGCCCGCGAAATCAAACGCCGCGAAATCGCCGCTGCCCACGTAGGCAAAAACGAGTTTCCCATCCGTGCTCGGCGAAGGCGTCGCGCCGTTCCCCTCGCCGCCGCGCGCGTGCTTTGTACCGCTGCCGACTTTCGCCTTCCACTGCTGCTTCCCGTCGGTGCCGATGCACAGCAGCACGAGGTCTTCGCCCTCCTCGCTGGTCACAAAAATCCGGTCGCCCCACACCGCCGGAGTCGCCGCTCCCATGCCGGGCAGCGGCGTCTTCCAGAGCAGATTTTTCGTGTCGCTCCACTCGGTTGGCAGATTCTTCTCCGTGCTCACGGCGTCGTGATTCGGCCCGCGCCACGTCGGCCAGTTCTCCGCACGCACCGAGGCGACAGCGAGCAGGGCGACGATGGCAAGCGGACGAAAATGCGGGAGCAGTTTTTGCATGACGGAACGAGTCCCGCGCACGGACGTTCTTTGGGAGCAATCGCCTCGTGAAATCATGCTCCCCAGCGGCGAGTACGCGACGACGGGAGCACCCTTGCAATCCCGATTTCAACCCGCTGCTACTTCATCAATTCCGCCAGCTTCGGCGAAATCGCGTCGGCCCAGATCTGGTAGCCCTTCTCGGAGAGGTGCAGGAAGTCGGGCATGATTTCCGCGCTGATCGGCCCGGGGCCGCTCACGAACTTGTCGCCGATGTCGAGGAAGTGGACCGTCTTGCCGTCATGCAGTTTCGCGATGATGGCGTTCACCTGCTTGAGCTTTTCCTGCTGCGGGCCGAACGCGCCGTC
>JANXZI010000394.1 GCA_025355595.1 Spartobacteria bacterium | reverse complement strand
CATCAAGGTCATCGACCTTATCTGCCCGTTCACCAAGGGCGGTAAAGTCGGCGCGTTCGGCGGTGCAGGCGTCGGCAAGACCGTCGTCATTCTCGAACTCATCAATAACATCGCCAAGAACCACGGCGGTTTCTCCGTGTTCGCCGGTGTCGGTGAGCGCTCGCGCGAAGGCAACGACCTTTACCACGAAATGAGCGACGCGGGCGTCATCAACCAGAAGGATCTCAGCAAGTCCAAGGTCGCGCTCGTGTATGGCCAGATGAACGAGCCTCCCGGCGCGCGTCTCCGCGTCGCGCTCTCCGCGCTCTCGATGGCCGAGTATTTCCGCGACGAGAAAAACCAGGACGTGCTCCTCTTCGTGGACAACGTCTTCCGCTTCTCGCAGGCCGGCTCCGAAGTGTCCGCGCTCCTCGGCCGCACGCCGTCGGCGGTGGGTTACCAGCCCACACTCGCCGCAGAAATGGGCCAGCTCCAGGAACGCATCACGACGACCAAGTCCGGCTCCGTCACCTCCGTGCAGGCCGTGTATGTGCCCGCAGACGACCTCACCGACCCCGCACCCGCAAACACCTTCGCGCACTTGGACTCGACCATGGTTCTTGAGCGCAGCATCGCCGAGCTGGGCATCTACCCCGCCGTCGATCCACTCGCCTCGACCTCGAAAGCCCTCGCGCCCGACATCGTCGGCGAAGAGCACTACGCGGTCGCCCGCGGCGTGCAGAAAGTGCTCCAGCGCTACAAGGACTTGCAGGACATCATCGCGATTCTCGGCATGGACGAACTCTCGCCCGAGGACAAGCTGCTCGTTTTCCGCGCGCGGAAAATTCAGCGCTTCCTCTCGCAGCCGTTCTCGGTCGCCGAAGTCTTCACCGGCACGCCCGGCCAATACGTCCCGATCAAGGAAACCGTCCGCGGCTTCAAGGAAATCCTCGAGGGCAAACACGACAGCGTGGCCGAGGGCAATTTCTACATGAAGGGCGGCATAGACATGGTCACTGCGTGACCAGTTGAGAGTTGAGAGTCCCCGGCTCGCAGTTCCGATTTCAGCGACAGCAAATACCGCCCCTTAACTCTCAACACTCAACTCTCAACCTTCCATGCCCACTCTCCGCCTCGAAATCGTCACTCCCGAGTCGCGCGCATACAGCGACGACGTGGAGTTTGTCGTCCTGCCTGCCATCGAGGGCGAGATGGGCGTGTTCCCGCAGCATGTCCCGCTCATCACCGCGATTAAGCCCGGCGAACTCGTCGTGACGAAGGACGGCAAGCAGACGCACCTCGCCGTCGGCGAAGGCTTCGTCGAAATCACCGGGGAAAAAGTCAGCGTCCTCGTGGACATGGCGCTCACCGAGGAGGTGATCGACGAGAAAGCCGCCGAGGAAGCCGTGAAGCGCGCCGAAGCACGCCTGAAGGAAGAGCACCTCGACGGCGAAGAATCCGCACTCGTGCAGGCCGCGATCGCAAAGTCGCTCGCTCAGCTCCACGTCAAGCGCCGCAGGCGCGGAGTGTAGTCGGAGCGACGGCGTCCTCGCCGGTAGTTTGCGGCGTCCGCCACGGACACTCGGACATGCTCAAGCGCGTGTGCCAGCGAGGTCATTCCAATTCTCCGGCAATGCTTTCAGCGTGACGCTGAGAACTGCCAGCAAGGATGCCAGCTCTCCACTCTGCTTCACAGCGTCTCTGTTTGACCGGACTTTCGTTACCCCTCTATGCGCTCATTGGTTTGATCCAGATTTCGCCATCGCGAACTTCGACCGGATAGCGCGGCAGCGCGCGCGGCGGCGGCCCCGCGAGCACGCGGCCATCCTCGGCACTGAAAAATCCATCGTGGCACGGGCAGAAAAACTGCCGCTTCTCGTGCTGGTAATGCACCGGACACATGAGGTGCGTACAACTCTGGCTGTAGGCCGCAAATTCATTCTCGCTCAGCCGCACGAGGATCGCCGGATGATGCTCGGTCGGATAGTTGAAGAGCTTGTAACCGCCGACCGGCACGTCCGCGATGCGCGCCACGAGCTTCGGCTCCGTCGCGTGCGGCTGCGGGAAAAGTTTCTCCTTTGCCAGAAATCCGCCGCCCACGGCGAGTGCCGAGCAGCACGCGACTTTGCAAAACTGCCGGCGTGACACATCGTGTTCCTCCGACTGCCGCACGGGGAAGTTCGATTGCCATTTCGGGGTCGCTGCGTCGCTCATGGGGTCGCTTTTTCGTATCCGATTTTCGGGGCCGAGTAGATCGAGAGAAAGACGGCGTCCTCGGTGCCTTCATTGATTGCGCCATGCACCTCGTGATGATCCGCCACGTCAAACTCACCCGCGCGGATCGTCTTCCGCTCGCCGTTGCCGAGGTAATACGTGAGCGCACCGCGCAGCATCACCCAAGTGTCCTGTCCGTCGGGATGAATGTGCGCGGGCACCTCCTGTCCCGGACGCACGCCCCACACGGCGATGCTGGAATGTTCGGTGATCACAATCTCCTTCACCGTCGCCTTCGCGTCGGAAAATTCGACGAAACTCGCGGGATCAAACGTTCGCTGGCTCACGGCATTTGCAATGGTTGCCGCACGGTGCGGCGTTCTTGATTGGTTGCGGAAGCTCGTCCCACAGCGCGCTCCCAGCGGCGTCTGGCGCACCGGTGCGTGTGAGTTCAAACGGATCAAAGTCCTTTCCCTCCCACGGCAGAAAATCCAGCACCTCGAAAGGCAGCGCCTTCAGCTCGGGCGAAGTCATCATGTTCACCTTCGTCCGCACCGTCTGCCGGCCAAATTGAAACTCATTCACCGGCTTCTCACGCCGCGCCTGCGCGACTGATTCGCGGGTGCCGTAATAGAGCGCGCCGCTCGGGCAGACGGTCGCGCACATCGGCTTCTTCCCGACGCTCGTGCGGTCGTAGCACATGTCGCACTTCATCATCAGATCCATCTCGACCTTCATCTTCGGCACGCCGAAGGGACACGCGATCACGCAGTTCGAGCACGCGACGCAGCGCGGCTTCGCGGCGCTGTGGACGATGCCATGATCGTCCTGCTTAATCGCATCCGCCGGACACACGCGCGCGCAGGTCGGGTCCTCGCAGTGCATGCAGACGACAGGCGCGGTCTGCACGCCGGTGGGCCGGTCCACGTATTCAAGATGGATCATGGACTGCCCGCGATGCGTCCCGCATTCGGCGCACGCCGCCACGCAAGCCTGGCACCCGATGCACCGCGAGGGATCGAGGAAGAATTCGTTGCCGTTCAAAGTGGCGGTCATGGAAAAGTGCTCAGTTCACAGTGCTCAGTGCCCAGATTTTTTATTTTGATCACCCTCAGCCGATTGAGCACTGAGCACTGAGGATCGAGCACTTTGCTTTTCCGGCGCGTCAGAAACCTTCTCCACGCGGCAGGCGCAGACTTTGAACTCAGGAATCTTCGAGATCGGATCGAGAGCGCGGTTCGTCACGAGGTTGGCGGCCTTTTTTCCAGGCCAATGATACGGGATGAAAACCGTGTCGGGCCGGATGGTCGTCACCACCAGCGCGGGAAGGATGATCTCACCGCGGCGCGTGA
>JANXZI010000387.1 GCA_025355595.1 Spartobacteria bacterium | reverse complement strand
AAGCGCGGAGACGGAAGCACCAGCCCGTATTTGCTCCGGCGCCTGCGTGTCGAGTTCGCGCGTGGTCGTCTCGTCCATCGCCAGAAACGAAGAAAGCCGCTCACTTTGCGCGTTGAACAAAAAGCGGCGATCTTGCGCGCGACGGGATCGCTCTTCAGCCACTGCGCAGCTTGCTCATTTCTTCCGCGGCTTGCGTTTCTTCGGCTTCGGCAGCTTTTTCAAATCCTTCGTAGCCTGCTCGAAATCCGCGTCCACCGGGCGCGGAGCACTGGCGGTGAGCGCCTTGAACTTTTCGTATTCCAGTTCGGCTTTGGCTTGTGCCATTTCATGCGAAATGCGCCCAGCATGGGTGAGGATGTCGCGCTCGTTCAAAGTCAGAAAGCCGTCCAGCTTTTGCATCCAGTCCACCATGTGCATCGGCACGCGGCGCATGGCCTGGCCTTGGGCGAAGATGAGATATTGCTCCACGAGATTGTTCAGCGCCGCCAGTTCCGGCTCGCTCAGGTAGTTCTTGGCGATGGAGACATCCTGCTTGCGAATCACCGCGCCCCGCCAGTTCGTCAGCCCGAGGTTGGGCTTCGCCACATCCACCCGCCCGTGGACGATCTCGGCCGCCGTCTGGCCGGTGATGGCCCAATGCACTTTGTTCTGCACGGTCTTGAAAAACTGCAGGCTGACCTCCTGCGTGGGGTCGTAATCAATGCTCGTCGCGTAAATGTCCGTGATCTTCTGGTAGAACCGCCGCTCCGAGGTGCGGATGTCCTGAATCCGCCGCATCAACTCCTCGAAATAATCAAAGGGCTGATCCGGATTCTTCAGCCGCTCGTCATCGAGGACGAAACCCTTTACAATGTATTCCCGCAGCCGCTGCGTGGCCCAGATGCGGAAGCGGGTGGCCACCGCGCT
This sequence comes from Spartobacteria bacterium, assembly GCA_025355595.1. Taxonomy (GTDB): domain Bacteria; phylum Verrucomicrobiota; class Verrucomicrobiia; order Chthoniobacterales; family Chthoniobacteraceae; genus SXWH01. The sequence goes on along the minus strand of JANXZI010000387.1, from coordinate 1,638 downwards.
TTTCACCCGGTAGCCGACGGAAAGAATTGCGTCCAGATTGTAGAAATCCACCCGACGCCGGACCGATCGAGCGCCCTCTTGGCGAACTGACAAGGATTCCTTGTGAGTTGCCTCGCGCTGCAATTCGCCCTCTTCGTAGATGTTCTGGAGATGCAGGCTGATGATCTGCTGGGTCGCCTGGAAAAGCTCCGCCATGTGCTGCTGCGTGAGCCACACGGTCTCCCCCTCGAACCGCACATCAATCTTCAGCTTCCCGTCTTCCGTCTGGTAAACGAGGAACTGCCCGCCCGGCGGTGGCACTTCTGAGTCTTCGCTCATCGTGTCTGCCTCCTCTCAAATTGAACTTGTAAGAGAAGCCTACCAGTTGCCTGCGCCTCCTCGGGAATGGCCGGGTTCAGTCGCCGGATGGCCTCGCTCAAGCACCTCACCAGTACCGCCCGCCAAATAAATCCTGCTCTGCCGCCGGCATAGCCAAGCTCCCCGAACCATTCGAGCGCGGCGTCTTCGACGATGGATTCGTTCATGTGGCCCATTCCTCACGCAGGAACGGGCAACGATTCGCTGAACCGGAGCTTCACCCAGCCGAGCATTTCCAGATTCCGGATTGCCTCTGCAAGACTGCTTTGCTTGCTTTCGTCCTTCCGCCACAGCTTCTTCCAATCAAGAATGTAATTGAAAAGATCTTGTTCGGACACCTCGTCGGGATTGCGTTCCTTTTTCAAGGTCTGCACCGCATAAATCACAGTCGCTACCTCTTCAGCCTGATCGGTATTTTTGATCCTGCTGAACAAGTCGACCGTCTTGTCGATCTTCCGCTGAAACGGTTTCAGTTCTTCCGTGAGCTTCTCTCTCGAACGCCGGTATTCGGGTCCCACGCGTAGCGCCGTCATCTGTCCAAGTTGCTCTTCAGTGACCCAGTTGTTGTTCGCCAAGATGTTGATCGCTTCTTTGACCTACGATGCGAATGGGCCGTAGCTGTTTCGCTCAAACTTGAACCCAGTGTCCACGCCTTGCTTCGTCAGGATATAGCAGATCTTCTGGAAGATCGTTCGCCCGACTGGATTTGCATATGGCTGCTTCTCCAACTCATGGATGACTTCCACCAACGCGGCCCATTCCGGACGGAGTCTCTCTCGCCTTCTGCCCTTTACCAAGAATTCGGTCTGTTGCTCCGCAGTCAGAAACTCTGGCTTAACCTGCGCCGCCGGCGTTCCGAAAGGCGCGTAGATCTCAACAGGAATGCCAAGCTTCGAGAGCTTGTAATACATGAGAGGACCAACGGCAGACCATTCCAATCCACCGTTGCCACAGCCGAGAGGCGGAAACGCCACTGAAGTAATACCCCATTGCTCGTAGTGCTTCGCGAAGTAGTCCAATCCTGCTTCCACGTCCGTCAGGCGAGTCGAAGCTCGCCAATGCCCTTTCGTGGGAAAGTTCAAGATCGATACCCCGGCGAGGTCTTTGTAGTGATACGGCCTTCCAAGCTTCACTTCGCCTCGCTCACATCGCGCAGCATAGTCGGCGAACATCGCCGGATACTCCTGTTTGAAGATTTGCGCGATGCCTTTACCCATCACACCCACGCAATTGACGGTGTTCACCAGCGTTTGCATATCGCTTGCGAAGATATCGCCGATG
>JANXZI010000320.1 GCA_025355595.1 Spartobacteria bacterium | reverse complement strand
TCTCAACGGAAACCGTGAAAGCGGCTCAGGATGCCGTCAAAGCGGTGAAGGAGAAACTTCCATCGAAGCTTTGTCAGCCGGGTGGCAAAGTGCTTTCTCCGAAAAAAAAGAACGCCAAGCCCACACGCAGCAAAAAGCCTTCGCTGAATAAGAAGAACAGCGAAGCCCCCGTGAAGGCGAAAACGGTGAAGAAGCCCGTGAGTAAACGGAAATAGCCAGCTTGAGGTTCACGCTCTCTCAGACAGACTGTCGTCGAACGCGCGGTTCAACGGTCTCTCCTGCGGACTTCAGCAGGATTCGCGTTGCGGTCTCAGTTGCTCGGCTGGCGTGGGACGGAGGAAATGGAAGGATCTGCCATGGCCGCCGCCCGGATCAAAGTTCCGTGTTCCCGAGCAGCATGGCGATGAGCATGCCGTAGAAATCAATCTGCATGATCGCGAATCCCTTTGCGCCTCGGTGATGGCGGCGTCCGTTGGTGTCGTCCTCGGTCACATCGTGGCGCGCGCCGAGCGCGAGGCGGGCCTGATTGAGGGTGTGGATCCATGCGCGGCCATGCGCGGCGGGGATGCGCAGGGTTAATGATTTCTCCTTCTCCTCCATCACGGAGAGATCGGCGGCGACGAGATCGGTGTGCGTTTTGAAAAGCTCGCGCAATCCCGGCTCGACGTATTCGCGCCAGTCCGAATCGGCGTCGGCGTCGGCGCCGCCGGTGGGCGCGCTGAAGATGCGCTTGCGTGCAGCATCGTCGTCGGGCGCGGCGCACGCGGGCAAGGTCCGGAGCAGCTCGACGATGGCCTGCTCCATCCCGTCGAACACCCAGCCCTCGTCGCTGATCTGGATTTCCATGGGTCAGCGCGCCTGCGCGATGGTGGCAAGCAGGAGGTGGGACTGGAGCTGCTGCACGTGGAATTCCGCCCGCTCACGCGCGCCGCTCCAGACGATGCTGCGCCCCTTCTGGTGGACTTCGAGCATGTGGACTTCGGCCTTTTTCTGCGAGAAGCCGAAGACCTTCATGAGAACCTTGGTGACGTAGTCCATGAGGTTGATGGGGTCATTGTGGACGATGACATTCCACGGGATGTCGAGCGCCTCCTGAGTCTGCGTCTCCTCCTCGGTGAGCACATCGCCGCCGGTCGCGGCGAGCACGGGCTTCATTCCTCGGATGCGCGGCATGGGCGGGAAAAAAATGATCAGCGCGTGCCGGCGGGTTTCGGCGGGACGACGATGGCCGTGGGCGGATTGCCGGGAGCGGTCGCCGCCGGAATCGCCGCCGGGGGAGCGACGGAGCCGGGCACCAGGCTGGTCGGATCGAGTGACGGCGCAGGCGCGACGATCTGCTCGAGCTGCGCGATCCAGCGCGCGCTCTCGGGATGCAGGGGCTGGGACTTGATAAGATTGTACATCTCGGTGACGGCACGATTTTTCAGGCCGAGGATGAGCAGGTCCTGCGCGCGCGACCACTGCATGAGGGGCTTGTTCACCTGCGTCCATTGCCTCTCCTCAAATGCGGGCATGCCGGCGTAGAGGCTCTCCTGACCCTTGCGCAGCATCATGTCCCAATAGTCCATCAGGCGCGGGTCGCGCGTCTCGCGAAACTCGGGGAGGATGATCGCATTGTAGATGCCGGTGACGCTCCCGGGCACGGGCTCCCAGCCGGACGAGGCAGAGTCGTCGCCACGCTTCTTTTTCTTCCCGGCGTCGCCGAGGATTTCGGCGATCTGGAGGCTCTGCACCACGACGCTGCTGGAGACTGCGGTCTTCAGGATGTTGTCGTGCATTTTCTTCGCGTGCGTCTCCTCGGCGAGAGCCTTGCCGGTCGCGGGCTTTTTCGCGCCACCGGCGGCCTTGTTCTTTTCGATCTGCTCGCCGAGCCTGCCCATCGCGGCCTCGTCCGCCTCGATCTGCCGTGTGAAATCAATGACGGCGGGGAGCAACTGCTTCGTCTCCGCTCCGGCGGCGTGCTGGATGGTGAGGCCGAGCCACACGAGATGCAGCCGCGCGGCGTTCGCGCCCTCCTTGGTCTTCAGTCCCTCGCCCTCGCCCTTGAGCCAGTCCTTCACCGCGGTGGCCTGATGATCCACGCCGGCAAATTGCACGGCGAGCACGGCATTCGTCCAGAATGCGGACGCCGCCTCGTTCGACGCTGCCGCCGTGGTGATCTGCTTGTAGGCCGTATTGCGCCGCGTGCGGAGTCCCGTCTCGTTCTGCTCCTTGAACTGCTTCAGCCCGGAGAGCACCGTCTTCATGTCCACGGGCGCGGAGTCGTTGAGTTCTACGGCAAAGGCGGGCGCGGACAGTGCCGCGATGATCAGGGGGATGGCAGATGATTTCATGGGAATGGGATGCAGACTAAACCGCCTTGCGCCGCATTTTGCACGGCTCATTTTTCGGCGCAGAATCCCCTGCCGCCACGATGCCGCGCCAGATGCGATCCTGCACGCGGTGCATCCGCGCACGGTCGCGCGGCGAGAGGTCGTCGTAGCCGTTCAGGTGCAGCAGGCCGTGGACGATGTAGAGCGCGAGTTCCTCGATCACGCCGTGCCCGTGCTCCGCCGCACAGCGCCTCGCCGTGTCCGCGCTCACGACGATCTCGCCGTGGTCAAAAGTGATCACATCCGTCGCGCCCGGCACATCCATGAACTCCCGGTGAACGCGCGCGATCACCGCATCGCTCACCACGGCCACTTCCACGAGCGGCAGTTTTTTCAGCGCAAAGCGCGCATCCCCGGAATGCCGCACGCAGGGCGCGAGCGATGCTTCCGCGAGCCGCCGAAGCCGCTCCACATCCAGGCGGACACGACGCTGGCGATTGATGAGCACGATTTGATTAGGCCGCCGGAATAAATGCTCAAGCGTGTCCATGTAGCTAGAAGTCACGATAGGCGTCGCGTCTGTTGCGAACGGCAGAAATGTCGATAACACGAGCGGAATCATCAATGCTGTAAATTACGCGGTATTCGCCAATCCGGATTCTCCAAAGGCTTTTGTTGCCTTGCAACTTGACTACACCTGAAGGTCTCGGAATCTTCGTCAACGCTTCGATGTGCTCAATAATGCGTCGAGCAACGGATGAAGGTAGCTTCTCAAGTTCCTTGCGTGCAGAGCGAGCAAAGGTAATCGAATAATCAGCCATGCGCCTTGGCGAGCTTCAGACGGCGCTTGACAGAATCGAGGCTTTCCCTGGGTTCGTGGGCGCGAGACTCAGCCAAGACGGTGTCGTAAAAGTCCTCCCAAAGCCTGCGATGTCGGCGCAAGTCTATGACAGCCGCAGTCTTCGTTCCGCGTGAATCAATCATAAATGTAATGCCGCTCATGGAGTGAACAATATCGGATTACGGAATCAAGGCCAGCACGATTTTCGGAGACAGCGTTCTGAGTCGCCTAACGACCCAAGCTCAGCGACGGCGAGCTGAGGGCGTTCGATTGCCAACAGTGACGTGACCGAGCCGTTCGCTGCAGCGCATGGTTAGCCCGCGTTGCGTATGATGTGCTCATGACTGCCTCCTCTGCAAATGCTCTCGTGCTGTCCGAATGAACTCGGCGTCCTCGACATCCCAAGCCGCGCTCGCCTCTGCTCCTCTCGCCCACGTCGCGACGTTGCAAACCATCTGACCGAATCGCCAGTCGGGATAAACACGCCGCAACTCTCGGATCACCTCAAGCAACTCTGTGTCTGAAGAACTCATGGCATGTGAAGCGGCCTAACGGTGTAGTCATTCTGTCGGTGGCCTCTGATGTCCGCACTGCAGCTACTTCCCGGTCA
>JANXZI010000250.1 GCA_025355595.1 Spartobacteria bacterium | reverse complement strand
GCCAGTGGAGGGCCACCTCGCCGGGAGACTTTCCGCGCGCGTCCAGCACCCACTCCGGGGTGTGTGCGTCTTGCAATCCTATCCGGTGGTGTTCGCTCGTGCCTCGCTCGACCACCGGCTAATTTCCGATGTCCCTCCGGGACACGAGGCAGGAGTTTCCGCAGCAACCTCTCAACTCTCAACTTTCAACTCTCAACCCCGATGAAAATCACCATCGGCATCCCGTGCTTCAACGCCGAGCGATGGATCGCACAGGCCATCCGGAGCGCGCTCGATCAGCGCGATGTGGAGCTTGAAGTGATCGTGGTGGACGACGGTTCGACAGACGGCTCGCTCAGCATCGCAAAAAATTTCGGCGCACGCGTGAAAGTGATCGAGGGCGGACGCAACGGCGCAAACCACGCGCGCAATCTCGTCCTGCAAAATGCCACCGGCGAGTGGGTGCAATATCTCGACGCCGACGACTGCCTCGACCCCGCAAAGGTGATCACGCAGCTCCGCGAATCGGACGGCGGCCGCGACGCCGACGTGCTCTACAGCCCGGTGTGGATCGAGACGTGGACGGCGGCTTCGTCCAGCCGTGTCACGAGCGAGAGCAGCCCGGATGCGGACATTTTTACGCAATGGATCCGCTGGCAGATCCCGCAGACCGGCGGCTGCCTCTGGCGGCGCGAGGCGCTTGTCCGCATCGGCGGATGGAAGGAAGGCCAGCCGTGCTGCCAGGAGCACGAGCTTTACCTCCGCGCGCTCGTGGCCGGGCTGCGCTTCCAATTCACGCCCACGCCCGGCGCGGTCTATCGCATTTGGAGCGAGGAGACGCTGTGCAGAAAAGATCCGCTGCTCGTCATCCGCATCCGCACGGGACTCTTCGACACGCTGCTCGCGCATCTCACGGAAAACAATCTGCTCACCGAAACGCACCGCCGCGAACTCGGCCGCGCGTGCTTTGAAATGGCGCGCACCTTTGCGAAGCACGATCTCGCCGGTGCCGCCGCCTATCACGCCGAGCGGAAGGCGAAGGGCCTCCTCCGCGCCACCGGCCCCGCCGCGCCGCTGAGCTACCGCGTGATCCACTCGCTGCTCGGCTTCGCCGCCGCAGAAAAAATCGCGCGTCGGATGCGGGCAAAGTAGGACAGGCTCCCAGCCCGTCCCGACTGCAAGGATGGCTCTCGGCCTGCGAGAGAATGTCCGACTGCAACACAGGTGCCCGTAAACGCTTTCCTGCACTGAGCGGTGCATCCGATGCCGTGGTGCGAGCCTTCCATCCGAGACAAGCTGGAAGCCTGTCCTACATTGCGCTCCGCAGCATCCCTCCTCCGCCCATCCTCCCGCGCGAAATTGGAAATCTCGCCTACATCACGCGGACGGACCGCGGTAGCCGCCGGGATCGATCTCCACATTCGCATACCCAGCCTCGCGGATGCCGCGCTCGATCTCACCGCGCAGATCTTCGATCCGCGAAAATTCCGACGGCACGATCTGCACGAGCGCACCCGGCGGTGCGCGGTGCTTCACGACGTGGCGCACGCGGAAGACGCGGAAGCCGAGGCCGCGGATGTGTTTCTCGGCGCGTTCGACCATCGCGAGCGCATCCGTCGTGACCGGCGTGCCCCACGGGATGCGCGAGCTGAGGCACGGCTGCGCAGGCGCGTCTGCGGTCGGCAGACCGATGTCGCGGGAAAGCTGGCGAATCTCCGCCTTCGTGAGTCCGGCATCGCGCAAGGGTGCGAGCACGTGAAATTCCGTGGCGGCTGCGCGGCCCGGCCGGTCGTGCTGCATATCGTCGGCATTTTCGCCGTACGCGATCGCGGGGTAGCCGCGCGAGCGTGCGAGCGTGTCGAGCGTCTGGAAAAGTTCCGCTTTGCAAAAATAGCAGCGGTTCGGCGGATTCGCGGCGTAGTCGGGATTCTCGAGTTCCTGCGTCTTCACCACCTCGACCGGCGCGCCGATCGCACGCGCGAGAGCGACCGCTTCGGCGAGCGAAGCGCGCGGCAGGCTCGGGCTGTCGGCGAGCACGCCGAGCACGCGGTCGCCGAGTTCGCGCCGCGCCTCGGCGAGCAGGAATGCGCTGTCCACACCACCGCTGTACGCGATGACGAGCGGCGAATGCTGCCGGAGCAGTTCGTGAAGCCGTATGCGTTTTGCCGCGGCGGAAACCGCGACCGTTGCTGTGTCCATCCCTGCAGTAGCGCTCATTTTTCCGCCTCGGGCAATCGCCGTTTCGGAGAGTTGGCTGATGCCTGCGCTGTGGATTCGATCCTCACGAAGCAGCATTCAGTGGCGGACCCGAGATGCCACTTGTCCCCAGCAGGAAATTCGCGGAAATCGTCGGAGTGCCGCCCGGATTGCTCACGCGACGCACCACCAGTGGCTGCCGGGATGCTTCCGCAGCCGCAGAATATCGGAGGCAACTACGTGATCACTTTCACGCAGCTTGCGGGCGTCAGCGGCGTGACGTTCGGCGCGGAGTGGAAGGCGGATCTCACGTCGGCGACTTGGACGCCCATCGCAGAATCCGGCAGTGGCAGCACACACACCTTCAGTGTGCCCGTCGGCACGAATCAGAAACTCTTCATCCGGCTCACGGTGACCAGCCGGTAGCGCGGCTCACAGGATCAGCCGGCGGAAAATTTCATCCATCGGCAACTGGAGGCCGACGTAGAAGTCGCCGAACTCGCCGAAGCGGTGCGTCACTTCATCGAAACGCATTTCATACACGATGCCCTTCAGGTCGATCGGGTCGTGTGCGAGGAGCGTCACGCCCCACTCCCAGTCGTCGAGGCCCGTGCAGCCGGTGATGAGTTGGAGGATTTTTCCCGCCCACTTGCGGCCGACGCGCGCGTGGCCGCCCATGAGTTCCTTCCGCTGCCCGTGCGTGAGCGCGTACCAGTTCTGGTCGCCGGTGCCGCGGCGTTTCGACATCGGGTAAAAGCACATCGCCTCCCACGGCGGGAGCACGGGGTAGAGCCGGTGCTGGAGGTAGTGCTCGATGCGCGTGCGCCATTCGCCGAGCGCCTTGTCGTGCTCCGGCGTGCCGGGCGCGGTGCCTTTGCCGGTGAGTTCCGCGATGTATTCCTCCTCGGTCGAGGTGTATTCGCTGCGCTCGGTCATCGAGTAAAAGCTGTAGGTCGGCGTGAGCACATCCGGCCCGAGTGAAAGGGTGAGGCGCTTCTCGATGCGGTTCGCGTCGTGCAGGTCCGCGCAGAGCAGCATGAAGCCGAGGTCGGCCTTCGGGCTGACCATCGAGAAGGTGAGAATCTGGCAGCCCTCGGTCCCGCGGATTTCCTCGATGAGATCGCTGAGGTTCGTGCGGGCGCGCAATTTCTCTTCCGGCGAGAGCAGCGACCACTGTCCGTGCTCGACCGTGTAGAAAAGATGCAGCACATGCCAGCCTTCGGCAGAAACGAGTTTGGGAGCGGGTTCGTCGGTCATGGGAAAATCGGTGCTTTCGCCCGTGAGTATCCGAAGACGGCGACTGATCACCACTGGAATCTTCCCGGAAAAAATTCCGTTGCCGAACGGAACGTGACCGCTACTTTCGCCGCCCAAATCCGACCATGGCCGACCAAGCAAACAAGTATCCCGAAAACGTCAGCGGCAAATTCTACGTGGATGACCAGTGCATTGACTGCGACCTCTGCCGCGAGACCGCGCCCGCCAATTTCAAGCGCAACGACGACGGCGGACACAGCTTCCTCTACAAGCAGCCGGAGAATCCCGACGAGGAGAAGCTCTGCAAAGAGGCGATGGAAGGCTGCCCGGTCGAGGCGATCGGCAGCGACGGCGAGTAAGCGGATTTAAGATTTCAGATTTAGGATTTAAGATTTTTCCTCTCTCCCGAAGTGTTGGAAAAATCTGAAATCACAAATCGCAAATCTTAAATTCCCCATGAACCCGCAGCTCCGCTCCAAAGTCCTCGCTGACTGGCGCGGCCTGCCCGACCGGGGATTCACGCAGGACACCTCGAAGCCCATCTCGGGCGTTCTGGAGAAAGTAATCGCGCAACTCGGCCTCGGGAAGCGCGTGCGCGAGGAGGAAATCCTGCGCGCGTGGCAGGAAATCGTCGGCCCGTTCATCGCGCAGCATTCGGCCCCGCAGCGCCTCGTGGAAGGCGTGCTGCACATCCGCGTCCTCCAGCCCACGATGCTCTACGAGCTGGATCGCACGCTGCGCTCGGACATCCTTGCGAAGCTGAAGAAGACCTTCGGGCGCGCGGTGCGGGATGTGAAATTCCGCGTGGGCTAGCAGCAGAATTCGAGCAGGCTATGGCCCAGACTCCCGATCAGATTCTCATTTCGCGGCTTGAGCTTTCCACGCGCATCGGCGCGACGGAAGCGGAGCGCAGCCAGCCGCAGCGCCTGCTCATCTCCATCGTGCTGGAACCGACGCGCACTTTCGGCGAAATACGTGACCGGCTCGGGCTCACAGTGGACTACGCGGAAGTCGCGCAACTCGTGAAAGCGCATGCCGCGACTGGCGAGCGCATGCTCATCGAGACGCTCGCGGAGGAAATCGCCGCACTGCTGCTGCACCGGTTTGGCATCAACGCCGTCGAGATCGAGCTGCGGAAATTTTTCATGCCGGAGGCGGAGTTCACCGGCGTGCGGATGCGGCGCGAACGGTGAACAGCTACTCCGCGAGGCGCTGCTGGAGCTGCCCGAGCGCATTCGCGAGATCGGGGAAGCGGTTTCCCTTCAGCCACTCGCCGACGGCTGCGCGCAGGCCGGCGGTGCGCTGCGGCGGATCGTCCGCGGGGGCGGGCTCCGTGACGAGCGTGTCGCCGACGAAACTGCCGGGACTCGCGAAGACGGCGAGCAGCTTGTCCTTTTCAGCGACGGCGACATCGGCGCGCGCGAGGTACGCCTCCACGGCCTGCCGCTGCTGGGGCTGCGAGAGATCGGCCTTGGAAAAATAATCCGCTCGGAGGAACGGACGGTCGGCGAATTCCACCGGGTGGCTGTTGAGGTAGTTCATCACGTCGAGCGGAGCCATCTCGCTGAGGCGATCCATCGCGGCGGCGGCGGCGCGCCGGGTCGCGTCGTCCTCGCTCGTCGCCATCGCGGCGAGGTCGGCGGCAAAGGTCACGTCGCGCGTGAAGACGATCACATCGAACGCCTCGAGAAATCCCGCGCCCGGCTGCTGACGCCACGGCTGGTAGGCGAGCATCTCGTGCATTTTCGCGGCGAGAAATGCGCGATCCTCCGGTGCAGCCCAGGCGACGTTGCGCAGCGCGATGGCCCATTCGTCCGCCGAAGTCTTTCGCGTGAGCAGCGCTTTGGAAAAGGTGAGCGCGTCGTCGCTGCCCGCGTCGCGTGCGATGCGTCCGAGCATGTCGAGCAGCATCACACGGAAGGTCGGCGCCGCGGCGAGTCCCCCGCCCTTCTGGATACCGAAGGCCTCGCCCGTCCGCGCGTCGCGCCCCGTCGCAAGGAACGCGAGAATCGCGGCCATCGCCTCGTGCGGATCGGCGGCGAGGAGCATCCTGCGCAGCGCGGCGAGATCGCCGGGCTGGAGATTGCCGTTGCGCAGGAGGTCGAAAATTTGCGAAAGCAGATCGCCGGGGGAAAACGCGCGGGCCTCGGATTGATTTGCAGCGGGCGCGGTGTCGCGCGCGGAAGCGGGGCGCTGTGGTTTGCCCGCGGCGTCACGCGGCTTGGCGAAGTGCCTTCCGAGAAAATATCCCGCGACGATCAGCACCGCGAGCAGTGCGAGGAATCGGATGATGCGGGAAGTTTGCATGGCGGTCAGTCCTCGGAAGACCTCGCAAGAAATGCGTCACGCAAAGGCGCGGAGGCGCAAAGGATTCCGAGTCTCACAATTTCGCGATGCCTCTGCGCAAGGCGGAATCGGACTTCCTTCACAGTCCGCAAAACCTCAGTAGCGGAGGTAAGTCGCGAGGAATGCCGCGCCTGCCGCATCGAGCGCGCGGATGCCGGCAGCGGGTGGCGTGACCGAGCCGGCGACGATGATTCCGACGACGCGAAAATCATCCGGCGCAACTTCGGAGAGCACCGGCCCGCCGCTCATGCCGCCTTCGAAAGTGAGCGCCGTACTTTCCAAAAATGCGCCGAGCACGGGGATGAATCCCGAGGCCGAGCGGACGGCGAGCAGCTCGTCTCCGCTGTGATATTCCGCGCCGTAGCCGAGACTCAGCACCGGGGCTCCGGCGGCGAGCGAGCGCGTATCCGCACGCCAGCCGGCGTAGGCACCGGCGGCGGGCGCGACATTGAAGCGCAGCCCGCCGAGGTCGCTGGCGAAGGCGCGGCTCGATTCCGCCCCGTAGCGCGCGGCGACCGTGCGGTAGCTGCCGAAGACGTAGAGACGGCTGGCAAAGGTCCGCGAGGCGATGGCCGCACCGCTGCGTGCGCGGTTGAACTGCACGTTCGTGCTCCAGCCATTCACGGGATCCCACACGTTGTGCGCGGCGGTGAGCACGCTCTTCGATTGCACGACCGTGCCGCTGCCCTGGTACCACGACTGCCCGCTGCGAAATATGGCCTGACCGACCATCGCGAACGGCATTTTTTTGGTCACGTCTGCACCGATGGGCGCGGGATTTTCGACGCCCTGCGCGAGCACGGGGATCGCGCAGAAAAAATACGCGAGGAGTGTGCTGGCGATCAGGGTGGGTCTGTTCATGGGTCGCTGACTGCGCGGAGGCTAGTCTGGATTCTGGAATTGTAAAACGGGCATTTCGCGGCGAAACGGTCGCGAACTCATGCGCCCGGAAAAACAAAATCGAATCTCGGTGAATCCGCCGCAGCAGGGACTCTCAGGACTGGGGCAGGCGCTGTCCGGCCTCGATCTCGGCCCGCTGCCGCCCGCGCCCGCGCCACCGCCAGCACCGGCAAAGTCCGCTGCCGACGAGCCCGTGAAGCCGCGAAAACTCGGTCGCGTCGTGCTCCGCCGCGAGACCGCGCACCGGGGCGGACGGACGGTGATCGTGATTCACGATTTCCCGACGAACGTGACGCTACCCGCGCTGAACGATCTCGCGCGCGAACTGCGCCACGCGATCGGCACCGGCGGAACGGTGCGGGAGCGCACGATCGAAATGCAAGGCGACCAGCCCGCGAAAATCCGCGCCTTTCTCGAGCGGGCCGGCTTCCAGGTCGCCGGGGTGACGTAAACGCCAAACCGCAGCCGCATTCGGCACGTCGTTTGCTTGAAAAGGAAGTGCCCGATTGCCGTCTCCCACGGCAGCCGGCCACCCATGGCCACAGCTTCCCATAAGATTACCGAGTTTCCCGGCACAGGCACCCCACCGGAGCCCATGGCCGGCCTGCCCGCAGAGTTTCCCACGCTGGAGCGCGATCCATCGAGGGAGATTCGGAATCTGATCGAGGAACTGCAAGGCACCGCGCGGGAAGCCCGCCGCCGCCAGCGCCAAGCCGAGGAGGAGAGCGAAAAGCTTCGGAGCAGGCTTCTCGACCTGGAGGAAAAGCTCGGCAACGGGACTTCCAACAGCGGCCAGATGAAGGCCCTCATCCGCGAGCGTGACATGCTCACTGAGCAGCAGGCGCAGTACGGCCCGGCGATTTCCGAACTGAAGCAGCGCGTGAAGCAGGCGGAGGCCGACGCGCGCGATGCGAGCGAGGAGCGCGATGCCGCGATGCGGGAGCGGAAAAAATTGCAGCGCCAGCTCGAGGAATCCGACCAACAGCGATCCGAGGCGTTTCGCCTCCGCGAGTCCGCAAACCGCCAGCGCGATCTGCTCAAGGACGAACGGGACAAGGCGATGGAGATGGTCACGCTCGCGAAGAAGAATTTTGCCGATGCACAGAAGGCCATCGCGGAGATGCAAAAGACCCTCGCCGAAAACCGGCAGGAACTCGCGGCCGCAAGAAAAAGAACGGATGGCGAACAGGCCGGGCAGCTCGCCTCGCTGCGGCAGGCGCGCGACGGAATGTCGGCGCAGATCAAGGAACTGACGCAGCGCGTGAGCGATCTCGAAGACCAGCTCGCCGAGGCCGGCTACGCCCGCGAGGCTGCGGAGAAGCTCGCCCGCGACAGCCAGGCGCAGCTCGCCGACATCCAGGGCGTCCTCGAAGCCGCCGCCGCCAGCGCTGACGCGCAAAGCACCGCCGATCTCGAAGGCACGGCCCTGGAATTGCAAAACCAGCTCGCCGTCGCCCTGGAGACAAACAGGGCGCTCACGGAAAACGAAGCAAGGCTGTCGGCCGAACTTTCCGCACTGCGCACCGATTCGGAAGGATTGCCGCAACCCGGCAATGCTGCTCCGCCGACCGAGGCGGAGGAACAGGCCCGCATCATCCTGCTCACGCAGGAGCGCGACATGCTGCGTGAGCAGCTTGCGCAAAATTCGATCGCCTTCGAGGCCCAGCTCAACGAGCAGTCCGCCGAGGTCGAACGCCTCGTGCTCACACTCACCGCGAACAGCAGCGGCACCAGCTCCGCCGCCCCGGAAAGCATGGAGAGCCATTTTGAAAAGCGCCGCCTCGCGATGATCGATCTCAATACCCGGCTCGAAAACGCGCATCGCGAAATCCGCGAGCTGAGCGCAAGCCTCGCCGAGGCGCGGCTCCACGCGAAGTTTGCCAAACGCGCCGCGCCCGCGAGCCCGCCGCCAGCGCCGGAAATCCGCGCGGTGCCGGCGATTGTCCCGGCGCAGCCGACAGCGCACACCTCCGAGAAGATCGCCGCGATGCGCACCAGCTATCAGGCGTTCACACGCGACCAGCAGCAGCTCGGCCCCCTCGCCGAGATCGAGACGCACACGCGCACGATCACCGAACGCGCAGCGGCCCAGGAGCGCCCCGTCCTGCACCGCGTCGGCACGGCATTCGCGAACCTGCTCGCCGATCTCATGGAGCTGCCCGACCAGATCAGTCAGTCCACCCTGCGCACGCTGAACCAAGGCATCGAATTCATCGCGCTCCTGCTTTCCGATCCCGGCATCGAAGCGGGCCTCCATCTGGACGACACCCGCGCCTACGTCGTGGACGATGATGCGAATACCTGCGCCACCGCGGTGGCCGCGCTTGAACTCGTCGGCATCCAAGTCGGTCACACGGTCAACTCCGGCACGGTGATCGCTGACCTCACCGCGCAAAGGCACGACCTCATCATCCTTGATGTCCACATGCCGGGTCTCAGCGGCTTCGACCTCGCCGTGCAGATCCGCGCCCTGGACGCGTACGAGGAGACGCCGATCTTTTTCATCACCGGCGACACCACGCTCGAGACCCGCGTGAAATCCTCGCTGCGCGGCGGCAGCGAATTCATCACCAAGCCGTTTGGCGTCCAGGAACTCGCGCTCAAGTCGCTGAAGTCCGTCATCACCGGCCAGCTCCGCCGTTGCCAGTAGCTCGGGGCTTGCCACGCCGCCCCGCTGCGGGTGAATTGCGCGCACATGAAGAAATTGGAACTCGTCCGCAGGCTCGCGGATCCCGGCGTCATCGCCATCTTGCGCACTGAAAATGCGGACAAACTCCTCGACGCGATCCACGCGCTCGTGGCCGGCGGCATCCATGCCATCGAGGTCACGATGACCACGCCCGGCGCGCTGAAAGTGATCCGTGACGCGCGCTCGGCGCTCGGGGAAAAAATCGTGATGGGCGTCGGCAGCGTGCTTGATTCCGAGACGGCCCGGCAGGCGATGCTGGAGGGCGCGCAGTTCGTCGTCACGCCAGTCGTACGGCCCGCCGTGATCGAAATTTGCAACCGCTACGCCGTGCCCGTCGCGTGCGGCGCGATGACACCCACCGAGGCCTTCACCGCGCACGAACTCGGCTCGGACTTCGTGAAAATCTTCCCCGCCGAAAATCTCGGCCCCGCTTACATCAAATCCATCCTTGCCCCTCTGCCCATGCTCCAGCTCATCCCCACCGGCGGCGTGACTCCGCAAAATTTGCCCGACTATTTTGCAGCCGGATGCGCGGCCATCGGCGCGGGTTCGACACTGCTGACGAAGAAAATTTTCGAGACGGACAACTGGAGCGCGCTCAGCTTGGGGGCTTCGGAATTTGTGACCGCAGCATGGAAGGCACGCGCGCGATGAAAGGCCCGGGACGCAAATTGCAGGGGAAGCTTCTCTTCAACATCCGCGGAGGCGCGCGGCTCATCGCCGATGACGACCGGCTCATCGCATGGATCGCCGACGGCATGACGGGCACGGCGCTGCACGGCGACATCGTCGAGGCCACGCCATCGCAAGGCGATCAGGCGCGCATCACGCGCGTCGTGAAGCGTGCTCGGGAGACGGTCATCGGGCTTTTTCAAAAGCAGCACGGGCAGGCTGTCGTGATCCCCGATGATCCGCGGAATCCGCATGTCTTCCTCGTGCGCGGCGGCGGGAAGGAACTCACTCGTCCGCCGCGCGCCGGCGACAAGGTCGCGCTCCATCTCGACACTTGGACCGACGCGGGCGCACTGCCCACCGGCCACATCACCGAGCTGCTCGGCGCAGTCGGTGCACCAGGCGTGGACATGCTCTCCGTCATCCGCGGGCACGATCTGCCGGCGGAATTTCCCGAGGCCTGCGAGCGCGAGGCCGCTGCGGTGCCTTCCGAAATTTCCGACGAGGTGATCGCAAAGCGCGAGGACTGTCGCGGGCAGTTCGTGCTGACGATCGATCCCGATGACGCAAAGGATCACGACGACGCGATCGCCGTCGAGCGCACCGCTCACGGCTGGCAACTCACGGTCCACATCGCCGATGTCGCGCACTACGTCCGCCCTGGCGGCGCGCTCGACAAGGAAGCCCGTCGCCGCGCGAACTCCACCTACCTCGTGGATCGCTGCATCCCGATGCTCCCCTTCCGTCTCAGCGCGGATCTCTGCTCGCTGCGTGCCAGCGTCCCACGGCTCGCGCACTCGGTGTTTTTCGATCTCACGCCGCAGGGAAAAATCCAGAAAGTCCGCTTCGCGCGAACCGTGATCCAAGTCCACGCGCGGCTCACCTACAAACAGGCGATGGCGATGATCCGCGGCGAGCACGTCATCGGCTTCGCGCCCGATGTCGCGAAGGCCGTGCATGACTCGTGGCAGCTCGCGTCGCTTGTGCGGAAGCATCGCTTCGCCGCCGGCTCGCTCGAACTCGATTTTCCCGAGATCAAAATCTGGCTCGACGCTGAGGGGCGCGCCGAGCGCATGGAGCGCATGGTCAATGACGAGTCGCACCAGCTCGTCGAGGAATTCATGCTCCTCGCCAACGAGGCCGTCGCGAAGGAAATCCAGCGCCGCAACGTGCCGTGCATCTACCGCGTTCACGAGAAGCCCGACCCGGATCGGCTCAACGAATTCCGCAAGACCGCCGCGACCGCGGGCCTGCGCCTCAGCGACATGACGCAGCGCAAGGAAGTCATGCGGATGCTCTCCGCCATCCGCGGACGGCCCGACGAATTCCGGCTGAAGATTGATTTCCTGAAGAGCCTGCGCCGCGCCGCCTACAGCACCGATCCGCTCGGGCACTACGGGCTGCACAAGGCAAACTACCTGCACTTCACCAGCCCCATCCGACGCTACGCCGACCTCGTCGCGCACCGCGTGCTGGGCGGCGAGCGCGGGGAAAATCGCAAGACCCTCACGGAACTTTCGAAGCACATTTCCGACACCGAGCGCACGTCCGCGCAGGCCGAGCAGGAGAGCCGGCTCGTGAAGAAGATCGAATTCTTCCAGCGCCAGCTCGACTCGGAAAAGCCGGACACCTTCCGCGCGACAGTCTCGGACGCGCGGGTCCACGGCCTCACCGTCGAGCTTCCCGACGCCGACACGACCGGCCTCATCGCCAGCGAATCGCTGCCCGACGGGCCCTACACTTACGACCGCGTGCGCTCCGCATTTGTAAACCGCCGCACGAAGCGCACATTCAAGATCGGCGACGAGCTGAAGGTAATCGTCTGCCGCGTGGACGCCGCGCGCCGGATGATTGACTTCGCGCCCGTCTAGCCGCGATGCGCCTGCACATCCTCACGATCGGAAAGCCGCGCCTCGCCTTCGCGCGTGCCGGAGTCGAGGAATACCTGGAGCGCTTCCCGCCAAAGAATGGCGTCGAGCTCGAGGCGCTGCGTTCATCCACTCGCGAGGACGAAAGCAAGCTGCTGCTCGCACGCAGCGAAGGAATGCTGCGCGTCGTGCTCGACGAACGCGGCGAACAAATCACCTCCCGCGAACTCGCGCGGAAAATTTCCGATTGGGAACTTCAGCGCACAAAGGCCGTCGCGTTCCTCATCGGCGGCGCGGACGGCCACAGCGACGAACTCCGCCGCAAGGCCGACTGGCGCTGGTCGCTCAGCCCGCTCACGCTCCAGCACGAACTCGCGCTCGTCGTCCTCCTCGAACAGCTCTACCGCGCACGGAGCATCAACGCCGGCACGCCCTACCACCGCGATTGATTCGCAGCGCAGCACGTCTATCGTCCGCCGCTCCATGAAATCCCTCGACGCGAAGATCGCCGACATCCGCAAAAATCCCTCGGGCAGCAAGGCGTTCATCATCGCCGATGCGAAGGATGCGGACATGGCCTTCGGCATCACCGCACCAGGGCAAAAGCGCCCGATGAATCCCGAGCGCGTGCTGAAGTCGGAATTTCACTGGAAGACGCTGGAGGAATATCGCGAACAAATTCGCGCGGTGATCCGGCAGGGGCTCGTGGACATCATGCTGCTTTCGGCGTCGAATGTGGAGCAGCTTGCCATGCGCGAGCGGCTCTTCGAAAAATCGCACATTACTCCCGCGGCGCGCGCGAACGATGCGACGGACATCTGGGTGATCCGCGGCGCGGAATACATCAAGGAACCGTCGCGACCATTCCGCAGCGCGACGCTCGACCACATCAAGTGCGGCGAAGTGGACTGCGCTCCCGATGCGCCAACGATCGGCGCGGACCTCGGGCTTTACTCGGTCACGTTCACGAACAACTTCGAGCGCGATTACGAGACGCTGCGCGCGTTCAAGGAATTCCGCGAGGAGGCGGAGCGCAAAAACTTCCGCTACTTCCTCGAGATCTTCGATCCGAACGTGGACACCGGCCTGCCGCCCGAGAAGCTCGACGGGTTCATCAACGACCACATCATCCGCAGCCTCGCCGGCGTCACGGAAAAGGGACGCCCGCTCTTTTTGAAAATCGCGTGGCGCGGCCCGAAGGCAATGGAAGAACTCGTGGCCTACGACCCACAGATGATCGTGGGCATCCTCGGCGGCAGCGCGGGGACGACGTACGATGCGTTCAAGCTCATCGCCGATGCGCAGAAGCACGGCGCGCGCGTGGCGCTCTTCGGGCGCAAGATCAACAACGCGGAAAACCCGCTGGCGTTCATCGAATTCCTGCGGCGCATCGTGGACGGCGCGATCACGCCCGAGGAGGCGGTGAAGGCGTATCATGGCGTGCTGCAGTCGCTCGGCGTCACCGCGCACCGTTCGCTCGCGGACGACATGCAGCTCACTTCTGCGGCGACGAGCTACGGGGGCTCAGGCGGCGCGCGGAAAACGATCACGAAGCCCGACGGCGCACCGGCGCGGGCGGAGGCGAAGAGCGGAGCGGGCAGCCTCACCGCGCAGCTTGCGCGGCTTCGCAAGCGCTTCGGAGAGTAGCCGGCGGGGATTTTAAAACGCGAAGACGCGGAGACGCAGAGAAGAGTGAGGTGATGATGCCTTGGGCATTCACATCTGCTCGGCTCATACGCGCAATGCATGATGTGCGCCTGTATTCTGCACTGCGCGCTGTGCGTCCAAAAAATACCCGCACCAGCAGTTCCCGTTTCACCAATTCTTCTTCCTCCGCGCCTCTGCGTCTCTGCGTTTAATGATTTTCCGCCTGACTCCCACCCCTCTTCCCTGCTCTGCTCTCCACCATGCGCATCCATTTCCTCCCCGCACTCACCGCCCTGTTCACCCTCGGCGCCTCCACCTTTGCCGCAAAGATCGAACTCATCGCCGGCGGCGGCATGCGCGAGTCCGGCGCTCCCGCGACCGAGTGCGTGCTGCGCGAGCCGTTCGGCACCGAGTATCTGCCGGACGGCACCCTCGCGATCGTCGAGATGACCTCGGGCAACCGCCTGCTGCGCGTGGACAAGACGGGCGTGATGAAAGTCATCGGCGGCACCGGCGTGAAAGGCTTCTCCGGCGACGGCGGCGACGCGCGCAAGGCGCAGTTAAACGGCGTCCACAACATCGCCGTCACGCCCGAAGGCCACATCTTCCTCTCCGACGCATTTAATTTCCGCGTGCGCAAAATCAACGGCCAGACCGGCGTCATCACCACCTTTGCAGGCACCGGAAAAAAGGGCTTCAGCGGCGACGGTGGCGCGGCAGACAAGGCGGAATTTGGCACCGTGATCCAGATCGCGCTCGATCCTGTGGCGAAGCACCTCTACGTGGCGGACATTGACAACAAGCGCATCCGCCGCATCGCACTCGCGAGCGGAATCGTCGAGACCGTCGCGGGCAATGGCAAAGCCGGCAGACCCGACGACGGCGCGGATGCAAAGAGCGCGCCGCTCAGCGATCCGCGCGCCGTCGTCGCGGCTGCGAACGGATCATTTTACATCCTCGAGCGCGGCGGGAATGCGCTGCGCTTCGTGGACGCTGCCGGAAAAATCAAGACCGTCGCGGGCAGTGGAAAATCGGGCCTCTCCGGCGACGACGGTCCCGCGCTCGAAGCGACGATGAGCGGCCCGAAGCACCTCTGCCTGGATCGCGACGGCAGCGTGATCATCGCCGACGCGGAGACGAACACCGTGCGCCGCTTCGATCCGAAGACCGGAAAAATCACGCGCATCGCGGGCACCGGGAAGAAGGGCATGGCAGGCGTCGGCGGTGATCCGCTCGCGTGCGAACTCGCTCGTCCGCACGGCGTCACCATCGCGCCGGATGGGAAACTGATCATCACCGACAGCTACAACAACCGCGTGCTGCGCATCGTGCCGTGATGCAGGCAAAACTGCGCCAGTGGTTCTGGATCCTCTTCCTATCCGGCGCGTGTGCGGTTTTCCTTTATTTCCTTCCGTGGAATCAAAAGCGAAGGGCGCAGTCGCTCTCAGCCTCGATGTTGGAACACGCCATCAAAGACGACGCCCGATTCTCAAAGGTCATCGTTCGGCACACCGTCAACGGGCCATTCTTCTTCGTCAGAGGCGAGGTCAGCTCTGATGCAGACCTCAATGCGCTGAAGAAATTGATCGTTGAATCCCATTTGCCGGAGCAACCGAGTCTCTCCATCAAGGTCGAAGCAAATGAGCAATCCCACTGACAAACCCGGCATCCGCGAGATTCTCACCGACGCGATCCGTTTCTGGGAATGGCGGCGGCTGTTTTTCAACCTCGTGCTCGCGGCGGTCGTATTGGTCGAATTTTCGCGGCTGTTTCCGCTCTCGAAACACGCGCTGCAATTCAACGCACTCCTCACGCTCTTCCTCCTCGCCGTGCTCGCGAACGCCGCGTACTGCGCGGCGTATCTCGTGGAATTGCTCGTGCAGTTTTCCGAATTCCGCGAGCGGTGGCGGCGCTGGCGCTTCGCACTCTGGCTGCTTGGCACCGTCTTCGCCGCGGTGCTCACGCATTTTTTCGCCACCGGAATGTTCTTCGCATCCGATTTTCCACAGCCGAACTAGCAGCTGCCGCCGCACGACCGCGTTGCAATTCGCACACACGCCGTCCATTTTCCGCGCCGAACATGGCACACCAGAAATCAGACGGAATGAACTACGCCCCCGTGGGCAAACCCTCGCCGGTCGTGAAGCCGGGCGAGTTTGTCTTCGCGGCGGCGGCACTCGATCACGGCCACATCTATGGCCAGTGCCAGGGGCTCACCGAGGCCGGCGGCGAGTGCCGCTACGTCTTCGATCCCGACGCGGCGAAGGTGGAAAAATTCCGCGAAAAATATCCCGCCGCAAAAGTGCTGCGCTCGATCGATGAAGTCCTCGCGCAGCCGGACGTGCAACTCGTCGCGAGCGCCGCCGTGG
>JANXZI010000189.1 GCA_025355595.1 Spartobacteria bacterium | reverse complement strand
TTTTCTTTTCCAGGATGAGGCCGAGTTGCGCCGCACCGGCCGCCTCGACACCGACACGCTCGCCGAGATGAAGCTCCTCCCGCCGCCCGCCCCCGGCAGCCCGCTGCTCAAGCCATTCTACAATCCAAACCGGCACCGCGATCGCGCGGTATCGGAGAATTAGCGGATTCGCTGAGGCCATGGTGGGTCTCCGCTCGTGCTGTCTGTGACCCACGCGATGAAAGCGGATCCTTCACGAGTCGCGGCGGCAGCCGGGGGAGCTGGAATTTCTGCGCACGAGATCGCCACACTGCTCGCCGTATCCGAGCCGGCAGCTTGGGACATTCTCACGCAACCTCACGAGGTTTCGCAGTGCTTGTCATTGCGTGAGCTTCTTCTGCTTTCGGCTCGACTGGGTGTGCCCGCTCTTTCTCTCCTCGCCGACCCGCCTGCAGTCGCGCGAGAGCACCGCTCATTCGCCCAGCTCGCGGCGAAAATTCGAGCGTATTGTGCCGGGCATCACCTCAGCGTGGAGCAGTTCGGCGGGCTGGCTGGCTGGGAAGTTCGGCACTTCCTCGTCGCACCCGATTCTGCACTCGATGAGTGGTGTCTGGATGCACTCGCAGACATCTGCCAAATCTTGCGCCTCCACTGGCCCGAATATCTTCCGGATGAACGCGAAAACTCCTGAACCTCAGAGTCTGTCCCGGTGAGCAGTCCACGACTCCACGCTAATTTTTTTCTGCAAAATCCGCGCTCTGCAGTTCCGCCCACACGCTGCCGACCTGCACCTCAGCGGAAATTTTCAGCAGCATCCGGTCGCCGTCGTCCGAGATCCACGCCGTCGCCTTCTTGAATTTCTTGTGCGGCGTGAGCGTGAAATCCTCCGCGATGCCGCTCAGGCCCAAGTCGCAACGGATCGTGTCCCACTCGCGGCCTGCGACCGTGAGCCGTTCGCGGCCCGTGACTGTCGCCGTGGCGAGGTAGGGCGCGCGGCCGGGATACACGCACAGCTTCACCGAGTCGCCCTGCGCGAGCGCCTGGCTGCGGATGAAAAGCACCGCGCTGCTCAGGTCATGCACATGCGGGAAGCGGAAGCTCCTCGTCGCAACATCCGCGGCACTCTCGGCATCCGGCGGCTCCTGCGAGCGGCGTTGCAGCGGGCCGTCGGCGAGAAAATCCACCACCGTCGTCACCACTTTTTTTTTATACGTCTCGGTCTGCGTGAGCTTCACCGGGTGGAAAGTCGCCGGGTCGCACGAGGACACCGCCTTCGCATCCACCTTCCACATCGTCCGCGCGATCCCCGTCGTCTTCGCGGAAAAATCCAGCACGCACCGGCCCTCGGGCGACAGCGTGCAGCTCGCCTCCCCCTCCGCCGCGGTGATCTCGCCCCACCCGAATGCGTAGCGAAACACGCCGGGCCGCAGCTTCGTAAAAGTGCCCGGCTTTTTCCAAATTTCATCGCGCCAGTCCGCCGTGTGCGCCGCCGCCGGAGTCAGCGCGACATTCGCAAGCGACGGCAGCGCCGCGTCCGAAGCTCCGATGCGTCCCGAAGAATCCGGCGTCTTTGTTACCTTCGAGCGCGGCAGAAGGAATTCCACCGACGACGACTCCAGCCAGCCGCGCCCGCCGCCGGGTAGCCGGCAATACTTCCAGTCGCCCGACTCGCCGAGCACGCGCACCTGGCTCCCACCCGGCAGCGACTCCGCAGACTTCGAATGCTCCGCCGGCTCGGGATGCACCGCCGCGCGCTCCGCGATCACGATGGCGATCGATCCGCGATCACCCGTCACCCAGAAGATCGCTGCGCCGTAGCCCGCTGCGAAAAGCACCCCGAGAACCGCACCCCAAAACGCCGCGCCATATTTTTTGCGCCACGCCATCGTCGCGGCTGCGAGCGCGAAAAACCACGCCGTCCCGATCGCGATCACCGTCGCAGTGCTCGCGGAAAACCAAGTCAGCGCCTTCTCCCACCACGGCTGTTCGAGCAGCCGCGCGCCGGATTTTTCGCGCGTGAGCCGGAGATTCGCGACCGCTTCCGGCAGCCGCGGTTGGAGCGCGAGCGCGCGCTCGTAGCTCAGCGCCGCCGGGCCGAATTTGCCGAGCCGGAAGCACGTGTTGCCGAGATTGCAGAGCGCATTCGCGTGCAGTTCCGCCGCCAGCGAACGCTCGTACGCCCGCAGCGCCCCCGCAAAATCTCCTTCGCTGTACGCCCGGTTCGCGACGGCGAAATCCCCATCCGGCCCGGCCAGCGCCTGGGCGCAGAACAGTCCCGCGACGAGCGCGCACAGCGCTATGATCCGTGCCACGCCCCTCATCGCCTCGCGCTTTTTTCAAAACTCGCGATCGCATCCAGCACGCGATCCCGCTCGGTGTCGCTGATGCGATCCGACTCACGCGCAACGCCCGCGTAGAGCAGCTCCGTGCGTGCCTCGAAAATTTCGCGCAGCGATTTCTCCGTCTCCGCATCGAGCTTCCGTGAGCCGAGCAGTGCACTCGCATCGTCGTCCGGCAGAGCGCCGTCGCCGTCGAGTTGGACGTGGATTCGCACCGCCTTCACGGCGGCATCGAAGACCTCCGCGCGGTGCGTCGCATTCTTCACCTGCGAAAGCATCCCCGCGCGCTCGCGCCGCAGCGCCGCGATCCGCGCGAGCTTCGCATCGCCGCGCCGCCGCCGCCACGCCACGAACGCAAATGCCAGCGGCACGGGCGCAGCCAGCACCGAGAAAAACACGGCGGGTGAAAGCGACGGCCCGAACGCCGTGCTCGCCCTGCCGATCTCCGGCAGGTTCGCGAGGATGTCCGGCCCCGCGGGCATCTTCGGCTCCTGCTTGGGCGTCGCGGGATTGCCCGTGGGCGCCGGCGTCGCAACCGTGATGACCGGTGCTCCCTCGACCGTGAGCGGCGCGGGCGCGCTCTTCAGCGTCACATATTTCTCCGTCTCGGGATCGAAAAAGCTGAACGCAAATACCGGCATCGTGGTCTTCGCCACCGTCGGCGTCACCGGCAGTTCGAAGGTCTTCACACCCTCAGTGCCCGCGCCTTCGTTGCCGCTGAATTCCTGCTTCGCCGAATACGTCGTCCACCCCTGCGGCTCGTCGAGCGGCGGCTGGCCGATGCGGTCAAAATTCCCGCTGCCCCGGATCGTCAGTTTCATGCTCACCGGCTCGCCGACCTTCACGCGCCCCGGCGTGCCCGTCGCGCTGAAATCGAATTTTCCAATCGCGCCGGAAAAATCCTTCGGCCGGCCCGCGACCGGCAGCGGCTTCACATCAATCTCGATCGCCGGCGCGGTGACCGTGATCTCCTCCTGGGAC
>JANXZI010000168.1 GCA_025355595.1 Spartobacteria bacterium | reverse complement strand
AGCGAATCCGACGTCCGATATGTTCCGCGGGACGCGGAACACGGCAGGCGGGACGCCCGCGCTACCCGAGGCATGTTCGTCCTGCTCACGACGGTTGTTTTCTTTCTTCAGGCCGCGTCCATTTTCGCTGCGGAGAAACCTGCGGTGCGCGCGCAGATCGCGAAGCCGGCGGCACACGCGCAGAACGTGAATCTCGCCGCGGTGATGCGGCTTGCGGGTGCGCAGAACCTCGACATCCGCCTCGCGAGCGAGCGGCTCGCGGAGGCTTGGGCGCAGCACGAATCGGCAAACATGCAGTTCTTCCCGTACCTCACGCCGGGCTTCGCGTATCGGAGGCACGATGGAAATATTCAGACCGTGGACGGGCAGATCATTGATGCGGACAAGGAGAGCCTCGGCCTGGGTGTTGCTGTCACACTTCAACTCGATCTCGGTGAGGCATACTACCGGTCGCTCACGACGAAAAAGCTCGCGAGCGCAGCGACGCACGCGGTCGAGGTGCAGCGGCAGGAGAGCATCTGGCAGGCGGTCTCGGCGTATCTCGAACTCATCCGTGCGAAGGCCGCGGTCGGAGTCGCGGCGGAATCCGCGCGCATCGCGGAGGATTACGCGCGGCAGGTGAAGCAGGCGGTGGATGCGGGCATCGCGTTCCAGGGCGACGCCTTTCGCGCGACCGCGCAGGTTGAGCGGAATCTGATCGCACGCAGCGAGGCCCGCGGCCGGCAGCGCATCGCGGCGGCGAGGCTCGCGCAGATTCTGCACATTCCGGCGAACGTGGAACTGGCTCCCGTGGACGAGCCGGTGATGCTCAGCTTCGACGATTCGCGGCGCAGCGTGGATTCGCTCATCGCGTCCGCCGTCGAATCGCGGCCCGAGATGGCCATGAGTGCGGATGAACTCGAGGCCTCCGTGAGAGGCAGCGCCGCCGCGCGGTGGGCGCCGCTCGCGCCGACGGTGAAGGCGGATTACTACGGCGGTAATCTCGGCGGCGGCACGTATGCACAGGGGCTGCGTTCTTTCAACTCGACGCAGGAATACGGGATCGGCCTCACGTGGCGCATTGGACCGGGCGGGCTTTTCGATCCGTCGCGCCCGCATCTCGCCGACGCCCGGCAGCGTGGCAAAGCCGTGGAGCAGGAGAAGCTGCGCGAGGAAATCGCGCGGCAGGTCGTGGAGGCGCACACGCTCGTGCATTCGCTCCAGGAACAACTCACGCACGCGCGGGCTGCGCTGAATGCCGCAGGAAAGACGCTCGAACTCGCACGCGGGCGTCGCGCATTCGCCGTCGGGGAAGTCCTCGAAAGCATCGTCGCCGAGCAGGAGTTATCCCGTGCGAAGCTCGACTACCTGACCATGGTGACGGAGCACAACCGCGCGCAATTTCTGCTCCGCCGCGCGATCGGCGCGGATGCTGCGGCGGTGCGGAAAAAGTAGGATAGCCCTCGGCACCAGTTTGACGCTCCGCGCGGGCGGGGGCGAAACGCCGACCCCGTTCATTCGGAATCCATTCAGACAGAGGGCCGGTGAAATTCGCACTACCCATCACCGAACCGTTCCATCGCCCGCCGATCCCGCTTGGTCGGTCGCCCGCTGCCCTGCGGGCGGAACATCGGCGGCAGCAGATTCGGCTCGGGACGCCGCGCGTATTCCTCCGGCGGCGTGAGATCCTCCGCGAATTGCGGCACGGACTTCGCTGCGACCCTCGACTTCGGCGCAGCCACGAAGCGCACCGTGCGAGTCATGCTGCCCACACGAGCCACGACGGTGTCCCCTGCCCTCGCTTCGCGCGCGGGTTTGCACGGCGCATCGTTCACGCGAACATGGCCGCCCTTGATCGCATCAGCCGCGAGCGAGCGCGTCTTGAAAACGCGGACAGCCCATAGCCATTGATCAAGACGCATCGCGGCATGGATGCACAAACCCGGCGCATTTGAAAATCGCGAAGTCTTCCCACGGCGCACAACCTTCCGCAAACTTCCGACCGAACGCGGAGTTTCACACCGCATGAAATCGCTGCCCATTCTCCTCTCGCTCATCCTCCTCGCGCTGCATCCCGCATTTTCGGCCGATGCACTCACCCGCCTCGAATTCACCGTGGACGGCACCGTCCGCGAAGCGCTCATCGCAGTCCCCCCGAAGGCGAAGACGTCACCTGCGCCGCTCGTCTTCGCCTTCCACGGACACGGTGGAAACATGAACAACGCCGCGCGCATGTATCCCATCCACACGCTCTGGCCCGAGGCCATCGTCGTGTTTCCGCAGGGACTCAACACCGTCGGCCAGCTCACCGACCCCGAGGGAAAAAAGCCCGGCTGGCAGGGAGCCGCGGGCGCGCAGGGCGACCGCGATCTAAAATTTTTCGACACGATGCTCTCGTCGCTCGAATCCAAATTCAAAGTGGACCCGAAGCGCATTTACTCGACCGGCCATTCGAATGGCGGCGGCTTCACGTATCTGCTCTGGGCGGAGCGCGGGGAAAAATTTGCGGCCTTCGCGCCATCCGCCGCCGCAGCGCGCGGCGCACAGGGCAAGCTGAAGCCGAAGCCCGTGCTGCACCTCGCGGGTGAAAATGATCCGCTCGTGAAATTCGCATGGCAGAAGGTGATGATCGAATACGTGAAAAAAGTGAACGGCAGCGGCGAGGGCGAGACATGGGAATCGCAGCCCGGCTGCACGCTGTTCCCGTCGAAAAACGGTGCGCCGGTTGTGACCTTCATCCACCCCGGCACGCACGCGTATCCCAGCGAGGCGCCCGCGCTCATCGTGAAATTTTTCAAGCAGCACGCCCAGCCGTGACGCGGATATTCCTCTCCGCACCCACCGCGCAGTTTGAAAATCCACATCGCATTTTTCATCCGGGCCATCCGTGAAATCCGTGGTTCTTCACCCGCCCGATCACAGTGCGGGAACTGCCGCAAAGTTCTCCGTTTGACTGCACAATCCCCGGGCCTCAACGCTCCCCACCATCTTCATGACCACCCTGCTCCGCTCCGTCGTCCTCGCACTCGCACTCGCGGAATCCGTCCACGCTGCGGATTATTTTCCGCCGCCCGACAGCAAGGGTGGCTGGCGCACACTGAGCGAAGCGAAGGAAATCCGCGCGAAGGCCGGACTCGATCTCTCGCGCCTCGAAGATGCGTACAAGATCTGCGAGCACACGACGCCGAACGGCGGACTGCTCGTCGTGCGGCACGGCTATTTGGTTTTTGAAAAATACTTCGGCCGCGCGAGCCGCAACGCCAACCCCGACATGGCCTCGACCGGCAAGGCGTACACGAGCATCGCGTGCGGCATCATGCTGAATGAGTTCCGCGACAAAATTCCGCAGGGCCTCGACACGAAAGTCTTCACCGAAAAATTTCTCCCCGAGGCATTGCCACTCGACGATCCGCGCAAGGCCGACATCACGCTAGGCCAACTCCTCAGCATGAGCGCCGGCTACTGGGGCGAAGGACAGACGCCGAGCGGCACCGTGAACGGCGGCAAGTCGCAGCCACTCGCGCCGAAGCCCGGACAAAACATCCGCGACCTCGATATGTCCTCAATCCGCGTACCGCTCTGGTGCGCGCCAGGCGGGGGCTACTCGTATTCTTCGCCCGCGCCGCACATCGCGTCCATCGTGCTGCGCCACATCACGGGAATGGAATTGCAGGACTACATCCGCAAGAAGCTCGGCGACCCGATGGGCTGGGAATCGTGGGGCTACTGCCTGCATCGTGGCGACTACGACATGCCGCACGCAAACGGTGCAGGCAGCATCGCCGT
>JANXZI010000157.1 GCA_025355595.1 Spartobacteria bacterium | reverse complement strand
GCGGCGATGGCCGGCGCAGCCGCGATCGTCCTCGCAAAATTGCAGGGCGAGGGACGGATTGACGGCGTCATTTCACTCGGCGGCGGCGGCGGCACGGCCATCGCCACGGCGGGGATGCGCGCGCTGCCGCTCGGTTTTCCGAAGCTCATGGTCTCCACGCTCGCGAGCGGCAACACCGCGCAATACGTCGGCGTGAAGGACATCGTGATGTTCCCCTCCATCGTGGACGTCGCAGGCATCAACCGCATCTCACGCACGATCCTCACGCGCGCCGCGGGGGCGATCTGCGGAATGGTCGAGTCGGCGTGCAGCGAGGAAAATCGAGAATCAAAAATCGAGAATCGAGAATCCGCCGACCGACCCCTCGTCGTCGCCAGCATGTTTGGCAATACCACCGACTGCGTGCAGCGCGCGAAATCGTTCGTCGAGGCCGCGGGCTTCGAGGTGCTCGTCTTCCACGCAACCGGCACCGGCGGCCGCACGATGGAATCGCTCATCGAGAGCGGCATGGTCGCAGGCGTGCTCGACATCACCACGACCGAGTGGGCCGACGAACTCGTCGGCGGCGTCCTCGGCGCGGGCCCGACACGACTCGACGCTGCCGCGAAGACCGGCACGCCCGCAATCGTCGCACCCGGCTGCCTCGACATGGTAAATTTCGGCGCGCGCGAAACCGTGCCTGCTAAATTTTCAGCACGTCGATTTTACCAGCACAACCCGCAAGTCACGCTCATGCGCACGACGCCCGAGGAGTGCGCCGAGCTTGGCCGCATCCTCGCGGAAAAAGTGAACGCGTATCGCGGCTCCGTCACCGTGCTGCTGCCGCTGCGGGCCATCAGCATCATCAGCGCGGAAGGCGGTGCATTTCACTGGCCCGAAGCGGATGCGGCGCTCTTCGGCGCGATCAGAAAGCACCTGCGCCCCGGGGTGGCCGTCGTCGAACTCGACTGCGCGATCAACGATCCTACTTTCGCCGAAGCGTGTGCGAACACTCTGCTCGCTGCTCTCGGACGAGAGGCCCATTTGCACCGCGGAGGGGAAACCACAGAGGCACACTGAGGATTCACAGAGGCACACAGAGTCCTGCAGGAAACCTCTGTGACTCGCAGAGGACCCCGGCGCGCATCGCAAAGCGTTGATCCACACGCACACATCCGCTTTCATCCCGCCCCGCACATGAAAGCCATCCAGCTCGAAAAGCCGCAAACCTTCCGCAAAATCGAAATCGCCGAGCCCGCAAAACCCGGTCCCGGCGAAGCCGTCGTGACCATTCACCGCATCGGCATCTGCGGCACGGACTACTCGGGCTTCCTCGGGAAAATGCCGTTCTTCAGCTACCCGCGCATCCCCGGCCACGAACTCGGCGTCGAGGTGCTCTCCGTCGGCGAAGGCGTGACGAATGTGAAGCCCGGCGACAAGTGCTCCGTCGAGCCCTACATCAACTGCCAGAAATGCTACTCGTGCCGCCGCGGCCACTCGAACTGCTGCAGCGGCCACATGACGCTCGGCGTGATGTGCGACGGCGGCATGTGCGAGCGCTTCCTGCTCCCCGCGCGCAAGCTGCACGTCTCGCGCAAGCTCACCTTTGATCAGCTCGCGCTCGTCGAGACGCTCGCCATCGGCTGCCACGCGATCAACCGGGGGAACCCGCAGCCCGGCGAGCATGTGCTCGTCATCGGCGCGGGACCGATTGGACTTTCCGTGATCGAGTTCGCGCGCCTCAGCGGCGCACGCACGATCGTGATGGATATGAATGCCGCGCGCCTCCAATTCGTCCGCGAGAAAATGGGCGTACCCGACACGATCCTCCTCGCGCCCGGCGGCGAAGCCGATGCACTCGCGGCACTCGACACCATCACAAACGGCCAGCTCGCCGACGTGGTCGTGGACGCGACCGGCAGCAACAAGAGCATGGGCGGCGCGCTCTCATACTGCTCGTTCGCCGGGCGGCTCGTGTATGTCGGCATCACGCAGCAGGAGGTCAGCTTCCTCCACGCGCCGGTTTTGCACCGCCGCGAAGTCACCATTATGGCCTCGCGCAACGCACTCCCGCCGGACTTCACGCGCATCATCTCGCTCATCGAGGACGGCAAGATCAACACCGGCCCGTGGATCACGCACCACGCGAAATTCGACGACATGATCGAAGTCTTCCCGACGTGGCTGAAGCCCGAGAGCGGAGTGATCAAAGCCGTCGTCGCGCTGACGTAGGCGTGAGTGGAAGCTCACGCCGACACTTTCGCGCCGAGCGCGCGCCATTCATCCGCACGCCGTGGGTGAAGGGTGATTTGCATTTCCCGGATTCGACGCAATGGGCGATGCGGTGAGGCCTTCGCGTCCGATCCTCGAACGGCTTTCTGCACCGCATTCGCGCATGTCGCAGGCAATCCGCACATCCGCGTTCTTGCGAAGACGCGCGCGGACACCTAGCTTCGCCGCCCTTTCACCATGGCCGACGAACGCAAATCTCTCGATCAACGCAACACGATGTCCGACATCGAACGCCTGCGCCACAGCGCGGCGCATGTGCTCGCGACGGCGATTTTGCGCATCTGGCCGGAGGCGCAGTTTGCCGCGGGGCCGCCGGTGGAGAATGGGTTTTATTACGATGTGGATTTGCCGCACCGCATTTCGCCGGAGGATTTCGCGCGCATCGAGGAGGAGATGAAAAGGGAGATCAAGGCGAACAACGTCTTCGAGCGCACGGCGGTGTCGCGCGCGGAGGCGATGGCGCTGGCGGAGAGCGGGCGGCTCGGCGGGCTGGGCGAGCGGCCGGGGAATCCGAGCAAATTCAAAACCGGC
>JANXZI010000132.1 GCA_025355595.1 Spartobacteria bacterium | reverse complement strand
CCCTTGTGAATCGCCGCCGGCTTCGCGCCGATCATCCGCACGTTGTATTTCTCCAGCACGCCCAACTCGTGGAGCTTCATCGCGCAATTCAGCGCCGTCTGCCCGCCGAGCGTCGGCAGCAGCGCGTCCGGCTTCTCCGCGGCGATGATTTTCTCCACCACCTCCGGCGTGATTGGCTCGATGTAAGTGCGGTGCGCAAACTCCGGGTCCGTCATGATCGTCGCCGGATTCGAGTTCACGAGGATGACCGTGTAGCCTTCTTCTTTCAGCGCCTTGCAAGCCTGCACGCCCGAGTAGTCAAACTCGCACCCCTGCCCGATGACGATGGGGCCGGAGCCGATGAGGAGAATCTTCGTGATGGAATTGTCGCGCGGCATTTGGAGAAAAGTCCGCGGGGTGTAGCAGCGGGGCGCAAGCGGTGCAATGGGCGGCTGCGGAAAAATCCCGGCGCGCACTTGCACTTGGAGTGCGGCGGGAAGCGACAGCGCTACGCCGTCTTCCGACGCACACCGTAACACCCGACGGCGTGTTGTCCGCGAACACCGGTTGTTCCACCGGAAATCCTCTCCAAAGGCGGTGTCGCGCTTACGCTTGCCGCCGCAGTCCAGGGGGCATTTATCACAGGCTTCGTTCTCAGGCGATGCGACGACAAACTGAACACTGACGCCGGAACAATGGTCCTCACTTCCTACCCGCAGCAGCTGCTTCCCTCGCTCCGAAGACCCGCACGCTCGTGATGTAGTCGAGCGCGCGCTGCAGCATGTCGTCGCGCGGCGGTTTCGCGGGGGAGTTGCCGTTTGCGCGCTGCCTTTGAATTTCGATCACCTCGTCGAGTTCGGGATTCGTCCCCGCGACGAGTGCGGCTTCGTTCATGCGAGCACGCGGCTTTTCGATCACGAGCGACGCGACGCCTGAGCCGTTCATCGCAAGTTGCAACACTTCCTCCGTCTTTTCCTGCGGCACATTCACGACCAGATCCGGCGTGAGACCACCGGGGAAGACGGGGGTCGCATCCGGCAGCGTGACCTCGCCGACTGCCACGCGCAGCACGCGCCCGGCGGCGAGCGGGACTTCCTCGAATTGCGCGGCCTCGCCCTTCGTCTGCTGGCCGATCACGTAGGCGCGGAGGTGGGTGTGCAGCACCGCGGCAATCACTTCGCCAGCACCGGCGGTGCTGCCATCCACGAGCACCGTGAGCAGCCCACGCCAGCGAGGGTCTTCGCGCGAGGTCAGGATTTCCTCGTCGTTCGCCTTCGGCTTTTTGATCGAAAATAGCACACGTCCTTTCGGTGAGAAACGACGGCAGCACTCGGCCGCGAGTTCGAAGTCCGTGCTGTGCGGCGTCGCGCGCAGGTCGAGCACCAGCGCGGTCGGCGGCTTCGCGCCGAAGCCCTCCAGCGCGGCATCCAGCGCGGCGATGTTTTCCGGCGTCAGCGTGCCTAGGCGCAGGTAGGCGACGGCCCCGTCGAGCATCTCCGAGCGAAATTGCGCCGCAGGCGGTTCCGTCTTTTTCCCCGCGACAAAAATGCGCGCACCCGAGCCGAGGCGATCGAGCAGTCCCTGCATGCCAGCGCGGGCGAGCGCGGCATCAGCCAGCGCGTCGGGGTTCAGATAGTTTCCGCGGAGAATTTCGATGACCTGGCGGAGTTCATCCTCACTCAGCGCATCCGCGGCATCGTGCGAAGAAAGCTGGCGTGGCGCGGGCTCTGGCGATTCGGCGGGCTTTTCCTCAGCCAACGGAAGGGACGCGAGCGGCACGGCAGGCGCAGCCCGTTTCGACTCCGATCCCTGCACAGGTGCGGCTCGGAACGCCGGCGCTCCTTCCTTCAGCGGCGACGGCACCGGCAATCGTTCCTGCGCCTGCACGCAAGCGAGCGCGAGGACAGTGGCGAGGAGGGCGGACTTCTTCATGCGCTGCGAGCGTAGCCTCACAGCCCCTTCGCCGCAATGTCCGAACGAAACTGCATTCCCTCGAAGTGAATCCCGGCGGCTGCCGCAT
Source organism: Spartobacteria bacterium (assembly GCA_025355595.1). Classification (GTDB taxonomy): domain Bacteria; phylum Verrucomicrobiota; class Verrucomicrobiia; order Chthoniobacterales; family Chthoniobacteraceae; genus SXWH01. The sequence goes on along the minus strand of JANXZI010000132.1, from coordinate 3,516 downwards.
ACGCGCGCGTCTTTGCCTCCGCGAGCGTCGGCGCGAGCCCGGTGACACCGAGCACGCGCCCGCCAGCGGTGAGAAAATCTCCCCCGTCACGCCTCGTGCCCGCGTGGAAAATGGTCGCGTCACTTTTTTCCAAACCGGTGATCTTCTTCCCGCCAGCGTAGCTGCCAGGATAGCCGCCGCTCACGAGGATGACGCACACCGCAGACTCGTGCCGCCAAGTTGCGGTCGTTTTTTCGAGACACTGATCGATTGTCGCTTCGAGCAGATCGAGCAGATCGCTTTCGAGCCGCGTGAGCAGAACCTGCGTTTCGGGATCGCCGAAGCGGCAGTTGAACTCGAGCACCTTGATCCCATCGCGCGTGATCATCAGCCCGGGGAAAAGCATCCCGCGATAGTCGAGCCCGTCCGCCTTTATTCCCGCGATGAAGCGATCCAACACCTCGGTGCGGACGCGCGCTTCGAGCGCGGGCGGCAGCACTTTGCTCGCGGGTGAAAATGTACCCATGCCGCCGGTGTTCAGGCCGCGGTCGCCGTCGAGCGCGCGCTTGTGATCCTGCGCGCTGGGGAAAAGCAGGTAGCTGTGACCGTCCACAAGCGCGTGGATGCTGCACTCCTCGCCGGTGAGAAATTCCTCGATCACAACCTCCGAACCCGCGTCGCCGAATTTCCGCTCCTCCATGATTTCGCGAATCGCCGCATCTGCCTCCGCGTGCGTCTCCGCAATGATCACGCCCTTGCCGAGCGCGAGACCGCTGGCCTTCACGACGATCGGCGCGCTCATCTTCGCGGCAAAGGCACGTGCTTCGTCCGCGTTGGAAAACTGCCCGCTCGCCGCAGTCGGGATGCCGTGACGCAGCATGAATTCCTTGGCAAATACTTTTGACGATTCCAGCAGCGCCGCGCCCTGCGTCGGGCCGAAAATGCGCAGGTCCACACTTTCAAAACGATCCACGATTCCCGCCGCAAGCGCATCGTCCGGCCCGACGACCGTGAGGCCGATGCCGCGCTCTTCCACGAATTTCACCAGCGCATCGTGGTCGGAAATTTTCAACGGCACGCACTCGGCGATCTGCGAGATGCCGCCATTTCCCGGCGCGCAAAAAATCTCCGTGACGCGCGGCGACTGTCGCAATTTCCAAACCAGCGCATGCTCACGTCCGCCGCTTCCGATGACGAGAATCTTCATCGCAAACGTTCGCGCGGGTCAGACCGCAGGCTGCTGCTGCGTGAGGCAGTGGAATGCGCCGAGGCCCCAGATGAGTTCGCGGCAATCAATTCCGATCACTTTTCGTCCGGGGAACGCCTTCTCCAAAATCGCGGCGGCCCAGCGGTCGTTCACATCGGAGAAAGTCGGGAGCAGCACGACTTTGTTGGCGATGTAAAAATTTGCGTAGCTCGCGGGCAGGCGCTGGCCGTCGCGCGTGATTTTCCGCGGCATCGGCATCTTCACGACTTGAAAACGCGGGAGCTTTCCGTCGCCGCCCACATCATCGTCCTCGTCGTCATCCTTCGCGCTGGCCGGCGCATCAGTCGTGAGGCCGGCGAGGTAATCGTGGTTGGCCCTCAGCGGCTCGAAGTTCGTGTCGTTCTCATCCTCCTCAAATGCGCACACGATCGTGTCACCGCTGACGAAGCGCGCGATGTCGTCAATATGCCCGTCCGTGTCGTCGCCCTCGATGCCGTCGCCGAGCCAGAGGATTTCCTTCACGCCGAGCCACTCGCGCAGGTGCTGCTCGATCTGCGCCTGCTTCAGATCGGGATTGCGGTTCGGATTTAGCAGGCAACTTCGTGACGTGAGCAGCAGGCCCTCGCCATTCACATCAATCGAGCCGCCTTCCAATATCATGCCGGGATACTCCACGGGCAGGCCGAGTTTTTCCGCGACTGCGGTGGGCACGTAGTCGTCGTCGTCGAACGGCGGATACTTGCAGCCCCACGCGTTGTAGTCCCAGTCGAGGATGAGCGACTTCGGCGCGGATTCGCGCGTGACGAAAACGGGGCCATGATCGCGGCACCACGGTTCGTTGATCGCGATGTGGTGAAAGGTCACGTGCGCGTGTTTCGCGCCGACCTTCGTGAGGATTTTCTTCACGTCCGCCTCGTGCGCGGCGTCGCACACGTTGATGTTCACCGGCTCGGAATCCGCGAGCGCGTGGACCATTTTCGCGATAGCGAGCGCGGCTTTGTCATACGCGCCCTTGCCGGGAAAGCTGATGCCTTCGCGGCGCGGCCAAGAGAGCCACGTCGCGGCGTGCGGCTCCCATTCCGCTGGCATCCGATACCCCCGCGCAGCCGGAACCTCCGGCGCTTCCTTCGTCGTCTTCGTGTTTCCCATTTAGTCCAGATAACGTTTCGTGATTTCCCCGTAGGCGTCAATCCGCCGGTCGCGCAGAAACGGCCAATGCGTGCGCTGCGTATCCACGAGATCAAGGTCCACTTGCACGAGCAGATTCTCCTCCGCGTTCACACTCGCCCTTTTCAAAATCACGCCGGACGGATCCGCGACGAAACTCTGGCCCCAAAATTCCAGGCCCGGCCCGCCGTCCGGTGCCTCATGGCCGATCCGGTTCACGGCGGCGACGTAGCAGCCGTTGGCAATCGCGTGCCCGCGCTGAATCGTCTCCCACGACGAATGCTGCCGCTCGCCAAACTTTTCTTTTTCCGAGGGATGCCAGCCGATCGCCGTCGGGTAAAAAAGAATCTGCGCGCCCTGCATCGCCGTGAGCCGCGCGGCCTCGGGATACCACTGATCCCAGCACACGCAGACGCCGATTTTTCCAAAGCGCGTCTGCCACGCGCGAAAGCCGAGGTCGCCAGGGGTGAAGTAGAACTTCTCGTAAAACAGCGGGTCGTCCGGGATGTGCATCTTCCGATATTTTCCGAGGTAGGTGCCGTCCGCATCAATGATCGCCGCCGTGTTGTGATACAGCCCCGCCGCGCGTTTTTCGAAAAGCGACGCGATGATCACCACGCCGTGATCCTTCGCCACTTTGCAAAACGCCTCCGTGCTCGGTCCGGGAATCTCCTCGGCGAGCGCAAAGTATTTGTGATCCTCGATCTGGCAGAAGTAGTGGCTGCGGAAAAGTTCCTGCAGACAGACGATCTGCGCACCGGCCTTCGCGGCCTCGATGGTCTTCGCGATTGCCTTGTCGAGGTTCGCCTTCGGATCAGCTCCGACGGCGGTCTGGATGAGGCCGAGCGTGACTTTCGACATGTCGTGTTTAGGTGGCGGTGGTTTGCGGAGAAAGCGCGGCCAACGGTGTGCTTCACGCACGCCGTGCTCGCGCGGTGGCGCGGGAGAAAACTACTTCGCCTCGGCGCGCGGGACGATCTTCACGCTCTCGACAGTCACGCGTTTCACGGGACGGTCGTTCTGTCCCGTCTCTGTCGTCGCGATTTTTTCCAGCACGTCGTCGCCGGCGATCAGCTTGCCGAACGCGGTGTATTTTCCATCGAGGAAACTCGGGCTGCCGTGGCAGATGAAAAACTGGCTGCCCGCCGAATCCGGATCCTGCG
>JANXZI010000116.1 GCA_025355595.1 Spartobacteria bacterium | reverse complement strand
TATGCAGACGAAAATCTTTCGCAAGGGGAGCGCGAGCGCATTGATGCGTTTGGGATGGTGACGCCGAAAGAGGAATGGCAGGGGATGCTTGCTGCCTACGATATTGGACTGCGGGAGAATGCAGGCGGTGGCTCCGAGATTCGCAGTCCACGTGTGTTCTTGGACGCGAGCATTGTGTCCGCTGCGCGTAAGAACGAAAATCCTTCAAGTGATCAGGTCGAAGCATTTCAACAACTGACCGGCACCACCGCTCCACCCCGCGGCCTCGACTCCCTCACCTACTTCGTCAACGAACTCCGCGCGGGCGACGGCTCGGATGCGAAGTCGCCCGCGACGCCCTACTCGATGGTCACGGCGATTGATGCGCCTGCGTCGGGCTTCGTGAATCCGAAGCTCGCGGACGACGAAATCCAGATCACGCGCTGGCTCGCGGACGACCTCGGCGTCGCGCCGGGCGCGAAGCTCACGCTGAAGTATTTTGTGATGGGCGAGCGGCGTCAGCTCACCGAGGAGCCGCGCACTTTCACCGTCGCCGCGCCGATTCTCGAAATGGACACGCCGCAGCTCCAGTTGGACGCCGACGGCAAGGACTCGTGGATGCCCGATTTTCCAAACGTGCCCGACAAGAAGGGCTTCGCAAAATGGAAGCCCGGCTTCGATTTCGACGCGACGCGCGTGCGCAAGCAGGACGAGGCATACTGGGAAAAATACCGCGGGACGCCGAAGGCCTTCGTGACGCTGAAGGCCGGACAGGAGATGTGGGCGAACCGCTGGGGCAACCTCACGAGCATCCGCTATCCCGCCGGCACGAAACGCGAGCAGGTCGAGCGCATCGCGGCATTCATAGACCCCGCCGCGCTCGGCTTTCGCGTGGTGAACCTCCGCGAACAGGCGCTCGCCGCGACGGATGCACCCGTGGATTTCGGCGAGCTGTTTGTCTATTTCAGCTTCTTCCTCATCGCCGCGGCGGCGGTGCTCACGGGGCTGCTGTTCACCTTCACCATCGAGCAGCGCGCCGCCGAGGCGGGGCTGCTGCTCGCCGTCGGCTGGCCGGTGAAAAAGGTGCGCCGCCTGTTCCTGCGCGAAGGCTTCGTGCTCGCGCTCATCGGCTCTCTCGCCGGCGCATTGCTCGCCGCGCTCTACACGAAGGGCGTGCTGCACGCGCTCGCCGGCGTGTGGAGCGGCGCGACCGGCGGCACGCGCTTCGTCTTTGCGCCCTCGGCGGCGAAGATCGCCATCGGCACCGCGAGTGGTGTGTTCGTCGCGATGATTGCGATGTGGCTCGCGAGCCGGAAGCTTTTCAAAATGGAGGCCGCCGCGCTGCTCACCGGCACCGTGCATCACGAGGGAGCCGCGCAGTCCCGTAGCCGCGCTCTTGAGAGCGCGGGCACGCATCCGGGCCGCGCCGGGAAGGGATCAGCCCGCGCTTTGACAAGCGCGGCTACATGCCTCGTCGCCGCGCTCGCGCTCGCCGTGCTCGCGCGCGGAAACTCCGGCGCATTCTTCGGCGCGGGCGCGCTGCTGCTCGTCGCGGGATGCCTGTTTGCGCTCGCGGCTCTGCGCAGCCTCGCCACGGGCACCGGCGCGGAATCCATCGCGCAGCTCGGCGCGCGCAACATCTCGCGCCGACGCGGACGCAGCATGGCGACCATCGCCGTGCTCGCGAGCGGCGTCTTCATGGTCATCGCCGTGGATTCCTTCCGCAAAGGCGCGCCCGAGGACACGACGCGACGCGACACTGGCACTGGCGGCTTCGCCTTCATCGGCGAGAGCAGCGCGCCGATCTACGATGACCTGAATTCCGCAAAAGGCCGCGAAGCCTACGCGCTCGATGACAAGCTCATGTCCGGCGTCCGCATCGTGCAATTCCGCGTGCGAGACGGCGACGATGCGAGCTGCCTGAATCTCAACCGAGCCGTGCAGCCGCGCATCCTCGGCGTGGATTTTTCGGAGTTGGAAAATGTGGGCGCAACCGAGACGCGGACCTCGGGTCGCGCGGGTGTCCCGCCTGCCGTTCCCGGCGTCCCGCCGGGAACATCGAACGTCGCACACGCTCCGCAGCGTGATGCCTCCGCTGGAAACGAACGTCCCTCGACATCCGATGTTGGACGCGGGACGCGTCCAACGGCAGGCGGGACGCCCGCGCTACCCGAGGCAGACCGTGCTGTGCGTGGCGGGAATCGTTTCGGTCTAGAATGGCGCGGTGTAACGTCAAAGGACGCGACCGCCATCCCCGGCGTGGTGGACGCAAACACGCTGCAATGGGCGCTGCAAAAAAAACTCGGCGATGTACTGGAAGTCCCCGGCGAGCGCGGAGAGCTCGTGCGGATCAAATTCGCCGCGACCGTGGATGGCAGCGTGCTGCAAGGCCTCGTGATCATCCCCGAGCGCGACTTCGTTGCAAAATTTCCGAACACCGCCGGCTATCGTTTTTTCCTCGTGGATTGCCCGCGCGAAAAGGCGGACGCCGTGCGCGAGCATCTTACGCGGCAGCTCGGTGATCGCGGGCTCGAACTCGTCTCCGCCACGAAGCGCCTCGCGGAATTCAACGAAGTCGAGAACACCTACCTCTCGATTTTCCAAGTCCTCGGCGGACTCGGAATGCTGCTCGGCAGCGCGGGCCTCGGCATCGTCGTCGCGCGGAATGTCTTCGAGCGCCGCCGCGAATTCGGCCTGCTCGAAGCCGTCGGTTTCACGCCGCGGCTGCTGCTCGCGCTCGTCTTCGCGGAGCACCGGTGGCTCATCGTCGGAGCGCTCGGCATCGGCGCAGTGAGTGCGCTCACGGCGGTGTGGCCGCGCCTCTCCGCGCAGGCCGCGCATTTTCCATGGCGTGGAATCCTCACGTTGCTCGCGGGCATGGCGCTGCTCGGCGCATTCTGGGCCTGGCTCGCGACGCGCCTCGCGTTGCGCCGCTCGCAGCTCGCGGCGCTGCGGAGTGAGTGAGCGCAATAATTTTGAATGCTGAATTGTGAATGGTGAGTGGAGATGCGTGTGGTGGCCAGTTTGCCATTCAAAATTCACCATTCAAAATTGTCCAAGCGCGCTGCCTCCTTGCCTCGCCTCCGCGGCCCGCTATTGTGCCGCACATTTTTCCGCCAATGAAACGCCTGCTCCCATTTTTCTCACTGCTCGCAATTTTTGCGTTCTTCGTTGCGCCTCCGCGGCTGCGCGCCGGCGACCTCAACGCCAACGCCTGGGTCATCGCCGATTCCACGACTGGCTTCGTGCTCGATTCGTTCAATGCGGCCCGCCAGATGCAGATCGGCAGCATCACGAAAATCGCGACGGCGATGGTCGTGCTCGACTGGGCGAAGGCGCACGGCGAGGACCTCGGCCAGTCCGCCACAGTGCCGCAGACCGTGAGCGTGCTGAACAGCCCCAACAGCATCGGCCTGCGCGCGGGCGACAGCATCACGCTGCGCGACGCACTTTATGCCGCGCTGCTGCAGAGCGACAACGAGGCCGCGGAGACGCTCGCGGCGCACGTCGGCAGGAAGCTCGGCGCGGGGAAGACGGAGAAGGATGCGATCATTTATTTCGTCGCGCAGATGAACTCGCTCGCGCGCAAGCTTGGGATGAAAGGCACGCGTTTCCTGAATCCGCACGGCCTCGATGATCTCGAAAAAAAGCTGCCGTATTCGACCGCGGGCGATGTCGCGCTGCTCACGAATTACGCCGTGGCGCAGACGGGCTTCGCATTTTACACCTCGCAGCGGGAGCGGAAGATCGCGTGGCGGACCGCAGGCGGCGAGTCGCAGTCTTTCCTGCTGAAGAACACGAACGAACTCGTCGGCGCGGACGGCATTGACGGCGTGAAGACCGGCACCACGCGCAGGGCCGGCCCGTGCGTCGTGATTTCGGCCGCGAAGCCGCCGGACAGCAAGCAGGTCGGCGACGAACATGTGATCATCCCGCGGCGGCTCACGGTGGTCGTGCTCGGCGCACCGGCGCGTTTCATCAAAGCAAAATCGTTGCTCGCGGATGGCTGGTCGTTGCTCGACGAGTGGGCGCGCGCGGGCCGGCCGATGACGGCGCGCAAGGTGGGAGCATCGCGATGAGCAGGACGATCGGAGTCCTCACGAGCGGCGGCGACTGCCCCGGCCTGAATGCGGTTTTGCGCGGCGTCGTCTGCACGGCGGCGAAGCTGGGTTGGCGCGTGATCGGCTTCCGCGACGGCTACGAGGGACTGCTCACGGACGACGGGCACATGGAGCTGACGCTGCAAAATACCGAGGGCATCATGCAGCGCGGCGGCACGATTTTGGGCACGACGAACCGCGGGCATTTTGTCCGCAAGACCGGGCCCGGCGGGCGTGGCCGGCTCGATCCCGACGTCATCGCGCGCACGAAGGAAACGCTCGCGCGGCTGCACATCAGCGCGCTGGTGACGATCGGCGGCGACGGTTCACTCAGCACCTCGCAGCAGCTTTTCGAGGCGGGCATCAATGTCATCGGCGTGCCGAAGACAATCGACAATGATCTCGAAGCCACGGAGTCGTCGTTCGGATTCGACAGCGCGGTGGCGTGCGTGACAGACGCGCTGGATCGGCTGCACACGACCGCGCAGGCGCACAAGCGCGTGATCATCATCGAGGTCATGGGCCGTCACGCCGGGTGGATCGCGCTGCATGGCGGGCTCGCGGGCGGCGCGGATGTGATTTTGCTCCCCGAGATTCCTTTCAGCTACGAGAGGCTCGCGGAGGCGCTGCACGCGCGGGAAACTGCGGGCCATCCGAGCACGCTCATCGTCGTCGCGGAAGGCGCACGGCCCACTGGCGGGCGCGAGCATTACCGCGCCACGCAGCCCGGCGAATACCGGCTCGGCGGCATCGGCGAGACGGTGGCGCGCGAGCTGGACCGGCGCATAAACCGCCCGCGGCTCACAAAGGAAATCCGCACCTGCGTGCTCGGGCATCTCCAGCGCGGCGGCGATCCGACGACGTTGGATCGCATCCTCGGCACGAGCTTCGGCGTGAAGGCGGTGGACCTGATCGTGGGGGAAAAATTCGGCCAGATGGTGAGCTACCAGAACTATCAGGCGTTGAGCGTCCCGATCGCGAGCGCAGTGCGCCGCCAGAAGATCGTGCAGCCCGACTGCCAGATGGTCGCGACGTGCCGCGCGATCGGGATTTCATTCGGGGACTGAGTGTGGAGCAGCCGCCGGGCTGTGCTCGGCGAAGAGCTGGCGGATCACATCCTCGATCGGCGGCTCCTGCACGTTCAGGTCCGTGACCGGGAAACGCCCGAGAACTTCGCGGCAGACTTCCGTCGTGCGCGCGCGCGGCACGCGGAGCCGCACGCTGTGCGCGGTCCTTTCCACGATCTCGCCGAACGCACCGAGATCGTGCGCCGCAGTGTCGGCAAAGGTGAGGCCGAGAATTTTGTGTGTCGCGTATTTTTCGATCACGCGTGCGAGGGGCCCGTCGAAAAAAATCTTCCCGTGGTCAATGATGATCACGCGCGGACAGAGCGCCTCGATGTCGCCCATGTAGTGGCTCGTGAGCATCGTCACGATGCCGTGGCCGCGATTGTACTCGCGGAGAAAATCGCGCACCTTCTGCTGCGAGGTCACGTCGAGGCCGATAGTCGGCTCGTCGAGGAAAAGCACCTTTGGCGAATGCAGCAGCGCGGAAATCAGCTCCAGCTTCATGCGCTCGCCGAGGCTCAGTTCGCGCACCATCACGTCGAGCTTGTCCTGCACGTCGAGCATCTCCGTGAGCGCGCCGACGACTTCGCGGAAACGCTTTTCCGGGATGCCGTAGATCGTCTTGTTCAGCTCGAGCGACTCGCGTGCGGGGAGATCCCACCACAGTGCGTTCTTCTGCCCCATGAGCAGGGAAAATTGCCGCTTCAGCGCGTCCTCGCGTTTCCACGGGACATGGCCGAGCACGCGCGCATCGCCGCTCGTCGGGTGCAGCAGACCGCTGAGCATTTTCAACACGGTCGTCTTGCCCGCGCCATTCGGCCCGAGAAAGCCGACGAACTCGCCCTCCTCGATCGCAAAGCTCACGCCATCCGCCGCGCGCACCTGCTCGTATTCGCGCTTGAAAAGCCCGCGCACCGCGCCCGCGAGGCCGGGGCGTTTTTTGTAAGTGCGGTAGATCTTCGTGAGGCCGCTGGCGGTGATGGCGGGCATGGCCAGCAGTTACGGAAATGCTCCGCGCGAGTGCGAGGGAAATTCATGCGGTATCCATTCAAGCTGAACGGCACGTACCGTTATCGCTGAGGAGTATGTGCCGAAATTCTGTTTCCAGCCATGAGAGCCTTTTTTTGACGCAGAGGCACGGAGGTGGAGTGAGAGTTTCGCAGAGGAGCTTTCATTTTTTCTCTGCGAAACTCTCACTCCATCTCCGTGCCTCTGCGTTCAAAAATGCAGCCTGCGGCCCAGACCAGTTGCTACCCGCTCCGAGGGGTGAAAATCCAGCCGAATAAAAATTTCCAAACAACGTGGTGCATCGCGCGCGCAATTGTGGCAGAGAGGATGCGATGAATAATACCGCCACACCGCAGCCCGTCGCGGACCGGAATCCCAAACAGGACACCGCGGCATGGAAAGCGATCGTTCTCAAATACCAGGAACCCTCGCTCCCGCGCGCGATCTGGCAGCTTGTGAACACCCTCGGGCCGTACGCGGGGCTCTGGTATCTGATGTATCTGAGCCTGTCGTGGTCCTACTGGATCACGCTCCCCCTGGCGATGCTCGCGGGGCTGTTTGTCGTCCGCATCTTCATCATCTTCCACGACTGCGGGCATGGCTCGTTTTTCAAATCACGCCGCGCGAATGACGTGCTCGGCTTCATCACCGGCGCGCTCACGCTCACGCCGTATCACCACTGGCGCTGGGAGCATTCCATCCACCACGCCACGTCCGGCGCGCTGGATCGGCGGGGTGTCGGCGATGTGTGGACGATGACGGTGGAGGAATACCTTTCCTCGGGGCGCTGGAAGCGCTTCGCCTACAAGCTCGCGCGAAACCCGTTCGTGCTCTTCGGTATCGCGCCGGTTTTCCTCTTTGTGATCTACCAGCGCTTTCCCGCGGCCAAGGCCAGCGCGCGCGAACGCGCGTCGGTGCATTGGATGAATGTCGCGGTCCTTGGCATCGCCGTGGCGCTCAGTTTTGCCATGGGGATTGGCCGGAGCTGGGCTTTCGGCATTACGGCGTATCTCCTGATCCATCTGGTCGTCACCCTGGTGGCCGGCAGCGTGGGCATCTGGATGTTCTATGTGCAGCACCAGTTTGAGGACGTGTACTGGGAGCGCGATGAAAACTGGGATTTCAAGGCGGCGGCGCTGGAGGGCAGTTCCTTCTACAAGCTGCCGAAGATTCTCCAGTGGTTCTCGGGCAACATCGGATACCATCACATCCACCATCTCAGTTCGCGGATCCCGAACTACAACCTCCAGCGCTGCCATGAGGCGGACCCGATGTTTCACGAGGTGAAGCCGCTGACTTTTTTCCGGAGTCTCAAGTCGCTCACCTTCCGCCTGTGGGACGAGCAGCGCGGGAAGCTCGTCGGTTTCCGCCATGCACGGAAAATCCGCCGGGAACGTCGCGAGGCGCAGTCCGCGCAGCGGCCGACGGAAAATCACGCGGACTCGGAGACGAAGCGGAACTGATCCGGTTCGGGGCGACGGAGCGCGTTTCTGCGGATGTCCTCCAAGAACTTCCTCGCGCGCGGCTTGATTCTCCGCCAAACCAAAATCTTCCCATGAAAAAACTCCCTCTCCTCCTCCTCGTCTGTGCCGCGCTGGGTGCTCCGGTTTTCGCCGAAGGCGCGAAGAAAAACGTTCTCATGATCGCCGGCAAGCCGTCGCATGGACCCGGTGATCACGAGCACAATGCGGGCATCCAGCTTCTCGCGAGATGCCTCGGGCAGGGCGCAGCGGATCGCGTGGATGTGAAATTTCACCTGAACGCCGAATGGCCCTCCGCCGACGAGCTCGCGAAGGCGGACACGGTGGTGATTTATTCCGACGGCGGCGGGGGACATCCCGCGGTGTCGCCGGAGCATCTCGCGCAACTCGGCAAGGAGATGAAGCGCGGCTGCGGCTTCGTTTGCCTGCACTACGCGGTGGAAGTGGAGAAGGAAAAGGGTGGCCCTGAGTTCACCGACTGGCTCGGCGGATATTTCGAGAAAAACTGGAGCGTGAACCCGCACTGGGACGCGGATTTCAAATCGCTGCCGAAGCACGCGATCACGAGCGGCGTGAAGCCCTTCGGCACGAATGACGAGTGGTATTTCCACATGCGATTCCGCGAGGGCATGAAGGGCGTGACGCCCATCCTCACCGCCATCGCGACGGACAGCACGATGAGCCGACCCGACGGCACGCACAGCGGCAATCCCACGGTGCGCGAGGAAGTGAAAAACAAAATCCCGCAGCACGTCGCATGGGCCGTGCAGCGTGAGGACGGCGGGCGCGGATTTGGTTTCTCGGGCGGACATTATCACAAGGGCTGGGGCAATGACGACCAGCGCCGTCTCGTGCTGAATGCGATCGTGTGGAGTGCGAAGGCGGAGGTGCCCGCGGGCGGCATCGAGTCGAAAATCACCGCCGAGGATCTCGCCGTGAATCTCGATCCGAAGGGCGCAAAGAAACCCGCCGCGCCGAAGCCCGAGCCGGTGAAGTGAGGCCGCGCCTGCGCGCATCGCCAAAACTTCCAGCAAACGCGTCCGTGGCCATCCTCCTCCGCAAAGCCAGTCGAATCCTCGTCATTCTCGCGTTGCTCGCGAGCGTCGGCGGACATTGGGCGCTGCTGCAATCGGTGGCGTGGACGCGGATGATCATCGAGCGCACGCACGCAGATTCCTTTGCGGTCGCGCTGCAGACGACGCTTGATGGAGACCACCCGTGCGACATGTGCAAGCGGATCACCGAGGGCAAGCAGCACGAGCAGCAGGAGGAGAAGGCACCCGTGAATGCGAAGCTGGATCTCGTGTGCGAACTGCGGCTCATCACGATCGCCCCGCCGTCGCAGCTGATCATTTTCCCGTCGGGTCCGACTGAGGGAACGCCGCGGGCGGAGCGCCCGCCGGTGCCGCCGCCAAGGCTGCGTAGCACAGAGCGCAACCGATCTGCCCCCGCGCCTTCCGGCGCGCGGTGATGCGTGATCGGTGGATGGCCGCATTTCCGCGGCTGCCCGGTTTCCATGCGGGGAAGTCCTCCGCTGCCGCGCCCTTGTTGCCGGTGTCTGCAAATACCTCCCGTGCGCCGTGTCAGCGTACGGACTCCCATCCATTCCCACACTCCATTCCATTCATGAAAAACAGATCCTTCCTCCTCACCACGATCAGCACCGCACTTTTCGCATCGCGCCTCGCCGCGTGCGATCTCTGCCCGTGCGATCTTCCCTCGATGGACCTCAAGAGCGCCGCCGGCTGGCACGCCCGCGTGAGCGAGCAGTTCACGCACTTCGGCACGCTCCAGATGGACAGCCACTCGATCCCGAATCCCGCGGGCGAGTATCTCGACAGCAGCATCACGCAACTGATCATCGGCTACGATTTTTCGCGTGCGCTCGGCGTGCAACTCGGCGTGCCGCTCGTGCATCGCTCGTTCCAGCGCTGGCATAACGGCATGCTCGACAGGGGCAGCGTGAGCGGCGTCGGCGACGTGTCGTTCCTCGCGCACTGGGCGCCGATTCACATCGTGCGGTCTGACTTCCTCGTCGGCGTGCGCTTTTTCGCGGGACTGAGTCTGCCGACGGGGGACAGCAGCCGCGTACTGGAGGAAGCCGCCGAGGGCGGCGGCGGCGAGGGTGAAGGCGCGGCCCCTGAGATGGCCAGCGGCATCCACGGCCACGACCTCGCGCTCGGCACGGGCAGCGTGAGCGGCCTCTTCGGCGTGGATGCGCGCATCCAGTGGAAGCGTCTCTTCGTCACTGCGGGACTTTCGGGCACGGCGCGGACGAAGGGCGCGCACGGCTACACCTTTGCGGATGAAATGAGCTTCCACGGCTCGCTCGGCGTGTTCCTCGTGGATGGCGACGATTTCAATCTCGCGCTCGCCGCCGAGTGCGACGGATCGAGCAAGGGGCAGGATGTCTTCCAAGGCGTGCGCGCCACGGACACCTCGGCAACCGTCGTCTATCTCGGGCCGCAAATCTCCGCAAACTGGGCGAAGCGCTACCATGCCGAGGTCGGCGTGCAATTCCCCGTGCTGCGCGAAAACAGCGGCGTGCAGGCCATGCCCGACTACCGCGTGTCGGCGACCTTCGGAGTCCGGTTCTGACCCAATTTTCCAGTGCCCGTGCGGAGTGCGGTGATGTTCATAGATCCCACATTCCCGCCCGGCGGAGAACGGGGCCGGTCGTCGCAATGCGGCGGCCGGCTCTTGGTCGGGGTGGGGAACATCTAACGTCCAACATTGAACCTCCAACATTCAACCAATGACGAATGACGAATGACGAATGACGGGGGCAGATGACCTCATGTTTCGGTCACCTGAGTCCACCGAGACGCAGGTGACCTTTGAGGCGCCGTTTTTTGGTGAAGCGGCTGGTGCTTGGGTTCGCGACGTCGGAGCTTGTAAAAGCGCAGGGTTCGCATGGCCCCATCGAATCCACTTCACAGGTCCGCTCCAGAAGGCGCACGCGGCCCGTTCCGGTGGTTCTGCGGATGAAGATGAGGAGCACTCTGGCGGTGGTGCGCACGGAGATCGTCCCGCCGCCTCGCCGCGCTCGCCCGCGCGAGGTTTGAAAAACCTCGCCTACGTTGGCGGCTACTTCGCGTGCCCTTCGCTCGCGTGCCGCTTCAGCACGTCGCCGCCGAAGTCATTCGCAAAGTCGCGCCAGATGCTGTGGACGTGGTTCGCGTTGTTCTGCGTGTTGTCGTACTCGAGGACGAAGGCCGTGTTCTGGATGCGGTAGTAGTGCGGTTGCCCGAGTTCAAAGCCGCCCACCCACTCGAAGAACACGTTCCCGATGCCCGCTTTTTCGATCTTCGCAAATTCCTCCGCCGCGACATCCGTGCGGCAGCGGAAAAGATAGAGCTTGATGATTTTCACCAGCGCCGCCTGCTGGTCCGCGTTCAGCTTCGAGGCCGGGATGCCCTCGGGCTTCGTCGGGTCGGGGCGCTTGGGATCGTTGAAGATTTCCTTCGGCG
>JANXZI010000090.1 GCA_025355595.1 Spartobacteria bacterium | reverse complement strand
CTGCAGAGCGGCTCGGCGGTGAGCGGCAGCGTGAAGCTCACCTCCTTCAGGTTCTGATCTTCGTTGCCCGAGGTGTCGACGGCGCGCGCGATGGCGAAGTACTTCCCCGGCGCCAGAGGGGCCCCTCCGTTGATGCTCCAGCGCGGCGCCGCGTTTCCGCATCAACCGACCTGCTCACCGAAGACGTAACGCGTGAGATGCTCGATGGTGGCGGTCTGCGCGGAGATGATCCATTTCACGAGATCGCCGATGGAGAGGATGCCGACGAGTTCACCGTTCTCGACGACGGGCAGGTGGCGCACGCGCTCCTCGGTCATGATTTCCATGCACTCGTTCACCGTGGCGCCGGGGCCCACGATCACGGGATCGCGCGTCATGATGTCACGGACGTGCGTCTCGCGCGAAGTGCGGCCCATGAGCACGACCTTCCGGGTATAATCGCGCTCGCTAAACATGCCGACGAGGCGGTTGGCTTGCAGCACGGGGAGCGCGCCGATGTTCCGATCGGCCATCAGCGCGATCGCATCGAGCACGGTGGCGGTGGGCGCGATGGAGTGGATGACGGAAGCCTTGGCGCGCAGAAGCGCGCCGACGGTGTCTGTGTTATTCATGGGGACGAGGTTTGCGCGGATGCTGAAACTCGCATGGGCGGTTTCAAGGTCAAAGATCGGCGCGTTTTTGAACCGCGCGACGCTGGTCCGCGGATGATCGTCATGCGTATCCTGAACGCATGTCCCCACCGCCACGCCGGCCCGCAATGCGATGTGTGGAAAACCGGCCGCTCCAAATCCGGCGTGGCGAAATAGCTCGCGCTCACTCCGCACTCCGCGCTCCACATTCCGCACGCACATATGCCCGGCATCCAGATCGCCTTCCTCATCTTCACCTTCGCCGGCCCGCTGCTGCTGTGGATCCTGAGCCGGCATCTCGACTCCGTGCGTTTCTCGAAGGGCATCTGCTGGCTTCTCGCGCTCGCGATGCTCTCCGCAAAAATCGGCACGACCATCGCCGTCTGGCGCGAGGGCAACCTCACCGCCCACTACGCGCTGCCCATGCACCTCTGCGACTGGGCGCTGGTCGCGACCGTCTTTGCGCTCACGCTGCGCTGGCAGCTTTGCTTCGAGCTCGCGTATTTCTGGGGACTTGCGGGCACCGCGCAGGCGCTCATCACGCCCGCGCTCGACTCGCCCGACTTCTGGCGGATCTTCGCATTCTTCACGGTTCACTCCGGCATCCCCGCGAGCGTGCTGTGGCTCATCTTCGATTTCAAACTGCGCCCGCAGCGCGGTGCGATCCTGCGCGTCGCACTCTGCTCGCAGCTCTACATCGCCGCCGCGCTCGCCGTGAATGCCGCGACCGGCGGCAACTACGGCTTCCTCAGCGGCCCGCCCGAACGCGTCCGCAGCATGCTCGATCTTTTTTCCCACACGCGCTGGCTCTACGTGCTGGAGATCGATCTTACCGGGCTGTTCTTTTTCTTCCTCCTCGGCCTGCCGTGGCAGATCGCGCGGTGGAAAAAATCCCGCCAGTCTGCCGAGGCACGCTGAATGTACGGGCCGGAGATCCTCACGTCCAAATCCACTTCACGAGGTGAAAGAACACCGGCGCGGCGAAGCAGAGTGAATCAATGCGATCGAGCACGCCGCCGTGTCCGGGGATGAGTTCGCCGTAGTCCTTCACGCCGCGGTCGCGCTTGATCGCGCTCATCACGAGTCCGCCGAAGAAGCCCATGACCACGATCACCGCGGCCATTCCCGCGGCCTGCAACGGCGTGAACGGCGTGCTCCACCAGAGCGCGGCACCCACGCCGACAGCCGAGAGTCCGCCGCCGATGAGTCCCTCGATGGTTTTGTTCGGGCTCAGCTTCGGCGCGACGGGGTGTTTGCCGCAGAGCTTGCCCCAGACGTATTGCAGCACGTCGGAGATCTGCGCGATGCACACGAGGAAGAAGAGCAGCCGCGCATGGCAGTCCGGCCTTCCTTTTATCTCGAGGAGGAACAGTGCGGGCGCGTGGCTCACGGAATACACGGCGAGCATGAGGCCCCATTGGATCTTGGCGGTGCGCTCCATGAAGTGCTCCGTGTCGCCCGCGAGCGCGCTGCGCATCGGGATGAACAGGAACGCATACACCGGGATGAGGATGATGAAGAAATTGTACCACGCGGTTGCGAGGAGCCAGTAGTGCAGCGGGAGGATGACGAAGAAAGCCCAGAACAGCGTGCGATGATCCGCGCGGCGCGTGGGCGTGAGCGTGATGAATTCGCGCAGCGCGAGGAAGGACAGCAGCGAAAACATGATCACGAGCGCGGTGCGCCCGAGCGCGAGCGCGCCGCCGAAGACGATGCACATCACCCACCATGCGCGGGTGCGTGCGTTGAGATTGTCCACGACGCGGCGTCCGCTCTCGCTCTTCACACGCGCCTTCAGGATCGCGCCGATGATGCTCGCCACGATGAGCAGCGCGAGCACGCCGCCGAGGAGAAAGAGGGTCTGGCGGTCGAGGTTCATTTTGGGCGCAGCGCCAGCATCGCGTCGCGGGCGCGGGTGAGGAAATCCGGCTTCATCTCGCCCTGCGCGAGGCGGAGCGGTTCGCCGAACGTGACCGAGCAGAGCATCGGCACCGGGAGGATTTCGCCTTTCGGCAGGACGCGGTTGAGGTTTTCGATGAAGACCGGCACGAGCGCGATTTCGGGGAGCGCCCTGGCGATGTGAAAA
>JANXZI010000351.1 GCA_025355595.1 Spartobacteria bacterium | reverse complement strand
CGCCATCGCCGTGGGGTACGCGCCAGCCTCGGCCATCCCGCACAGCAGCCGCGCGGCGAGCAGTGCGGCGAATCCGCCCGCGAGCCCGGTCATCACCGTGCAAAGCGACCACAGCACGGTGTAGATCGTGAGCATCGCACGCGCGCCGAAGCGGTCGCTCGCCCAGCCCGCGGGAATCTGGAAAAGCGCGTAGGCAAAATAGAAGCCGAAGAGAATCCATTTCGTGTCGGCTTTCGTGAAGCCGAAGGTGCCGTTGAACGAGGCCGACTTCACGATCTCGCCCATGCAGTTCCGGTCGAGATACATGATGAATGCCACGAGCATCGTGACGCCGATGATGCGGGCGCGGATGTTGCTGGGCCGGGGGGAGTCGGTCATCAGAGCGGCATCAACGCAGCCAAGGTGGCGAAGGGCAAGCTGTGCGTCATTGGACCGCGCAGATGCAAGACTCCTGGTGTCTGAAGTTGAGCGTTAGATGTTTGGCGTTGAGCCGCGCAGCGGCGCCACGAATCACCAGTGACATTCGAACAGCGCCTGCGGCGAGCTTAACATCAAACGCCCAACACCAAAAGTCTGATGTCTGCGCGTCACGCGAGCAGCCCGCGCACGACGCTTGCGCCCTGTCCATCCGTGAGCGATGCGACCGCACCGTTGCGCTTGTAGATGAGCTTCGTGTGGTCGAGGCCGAAGCAGTGCAGCAGCGTGGCGTGCCAGTCGTAGTGGTTCACGATGTCCTTCACCGCCTTGTGGCCCCACTCGTCCGTCTCGCCGTGGATGTGGCCGCTCTTGAATCCGCCTCCTGCCGCCCAATAGCTGAAGCCATGCGTGTTGTGATCGCGGCCCCACTTCTCGCGGCCCGCCTCGTTTTGCACCACGGGCAGGCGGCCCATCTCGCCGCCCACTGCACGACTGTTGAATCGAGCAGACCGCGCTGTTTTAGATCGATGACGAGCGCCGCGCTGGGCTGGTCGGTGGCGAGGCAATTCTTCGGCAGCGCGGTGATGAGTCCGCCGTGCTGATCCCACGACTGGCCGGAATTCAGCACCTGCACAAAGCGCACGCCGCGCTCCACGAGCCGCCGCGCCACGATGCAGCGCGTCGCGTAGTCCTTCGTCTCGGGCCGATCCACGCCGTAGAGTTTCTTGATGTGCTCGGGCTCGTTGGAAATATCCATCGCCTCCTTCGCCGCCGTCTGCATTTTCGCCGCCAGCTCGTAGCTCGCGATGCGCGCCTGCAAGTCAAGTTCGCCGGGATGCGACGCGAGATGCTCCTCGTTGATCGCCTTCAGCAAATCGAGCTGCCGCCTTTGCGGGGCGCCCGCGAGGTCGGCGGGCGGATCGAGATTCAAAATGTGCGGCTCCGTCGCGCGGATGAGCGTGCCTTGGTAGAGCGAAGGCAGCCAGCCATTCGTGAAATGCTCGCCTGTGAAAGTCGGCAACCCGCCGGGATGCGCGAGCACCATGTAGGCCGGCAGCTCCTGCGTCTCGCTGCCGAGGCCGTAGCTCAGCCACGAGCCGAGCGCCGGCCGGCCCGCGGTCACGCGCCCGTTGTTCATCGCGTAGAGCCCCTGCGAGTGATTGCTCACGCCCGAGTGCATCGAGCGGATGAGCGTGATGTCGTCCGCGATTTCGCCGAGGCACGGGAGCAATTCGCTCAGCTCCATCCCGCACTGCCCGTGCTTGGAAAATTTGAACGGCGAGCCGAACACCTTCGCCGAAGCCTGCGCGAGATTGTCGTATTTGATCTCCCCGGGAAATTTCTGCCCGTCGTATTTTGTGAGCATCGGCTTCGGGTCGAAGAGATCCATCTGCGACGGCCCGCCCATCATGAAGAGCGAAATCATCGCCCGGGCCTTCGGCTCAAAGTGCGGCGCCTTCGGCAGCAAATCATAGCGCGGCGCACTTTCGCCGATCGCATGCGGCTTCACCGGCGCACCGAGCAACCCGTCATCGCGCAGCAGCGTCGCGAGTGCGAGCGAGCCCAGGCCAAAGGCGTTCGCTTGCAGAAAATGGCGGCGGGAGCAGAGGCGCGAGTGATTCATGTGGGTGGGCTTATTCGATGTAGAGAAACCGGTTCGAGCTGAGGAGCACCTGGCAGTAGCTCGCGAGACCCTCGAGCGCGGGGTCGGGGGCGGGTTGGTCTTTCGGGTGCTGGATGCCGTGGTGGTAGGTGCGCGAGGCTTCGGTCTGCGCGGCGATGTGGGTGAGGGCGAGCTGGAGGTCGGCATCCTGCGGGGGGCGGTTGAAAAGGACGCGCCACGCGGCTGTAACTTGCGCGCGAAGCACGGCGTCGGGATCTTTGCCGTCGGCGGGAGCGTCGGTGCGGAGGCGTTTCGCGAGGCTGTGTGCGGTGTCGAGGACGAAGGTGTCGTTCATCATCATGAGCGACTGCGGGGCGACGGTGGTGCGCGTGCGCAACTCGCAGTTCGGCTGCATCACCGGCTCGTCGAAAGTCTCCAGCACGGTGAGCGGCGTCTTGCGGCGCACCTGCACGTAAATCGAGCGGCGCACATCGTCCGTGCCGTTCGCATCCACCTTCGTTACATCGCGGTTCGTGTTCAGCACTTCCTTGCCCGCGACGATGCGGCCGGACGGATCCCGGCCGATGGAACTCGGCGGTCCGAACGGGCTCGGATTGATCGTCCCGGCGACGCGCAGACTGGCTGCCTGGGGCTTGATCGCGCTGTTCGTCGC
>JANXZI010000346.1 GCA_025355595.1 Spartobacteria bacterium | reverse complement strand
GGCCATGATCACCAGCGTCGCGAAGAGTCCCTCGCTGATGATCCCGCGCTGGAGGCCGATGTTGATGATGATCAATTCCATCAGCCCGCGCGCATTCATCAGCACGCCGATGCCGAGTGCTTCGCGGTTTGAGATTCCCGTCGCGCGCGCGGCGAGCCAGCAGGCGACACCTTTTCCCAGCACGGCGGCGACGAGCACCGCGCCGCACATCAGCCACAGGTAGCCGGAATTCAGCAGGCCGATGCGCGTATTCAGCCCCGAGTAGGTGAAGAAAAGCGGCAGCAGCAGCGCGACCGAGAGCGGCTGGATGCGCGCGATGAGGTCGCGCGTGAACACGCCGCGCGGAATCGCCGCGCCCATGAGGAACGCGCCGAACACCGCGTGCAGCCCTATGAGGTCCGTGAACCACGCGCCCAGCGCCATCAGCGCGAGTCCGACGACGAGGCCCGCGTCCGTCAGTTCGCCGTCGCGCTGCATCCGCGACTGGAGGCGCGCGAGCAGCGGCTTCACGATGAAAAAGCACACCAGCACGTAGCCGAGGCCGCCGCCGATATTCACGACTGCGTGCGACCAGTTGTTGTCGAAGCTCGCGAGCACCACGGCGAGCAGGCACCACGCGGTCGCGTCATCAATCGCACCCGCGCCGATCGCCACGGTGCCCATCGTCGTGCCGGCGAGTTTTTTGAAATGGATGATCCGCGCGAGCATCGGGAACGCCGTGATGCACATCGAGGCGCCGAGGAAAAGCATCGCCTCCGCGAGCGATGTCTTCTTCGGGAAAAGCTCCGTGTGGTGGAAGAACACCCAGCCGAGCGCGCCGCCGAGCACGAACGGCGCGAGCATTCCCGCGATGGAAACTGCGACGGAACTTTTCAGCCGCTTGCCGATGATGTCCGTGCGGAATTCCATCCCGACGATGAACATGTAGAGCGCGAGCCCGAGCTGCGACGCGGGGAAAAGATAGCTCTGCGTGTCGCGCCCGTGCTGCGTCTTGTCCCACGGGAAAAGCCACTGCTGCCACTCCGGCGCGAGCAGCCCGAAGAGCGACGGCCCGAGCAGCACGCCCGCGATCATCTCCGCCACGACCTGCGGCTGCCCAAAGCGCGCGGCAATCGCGCCCACGAGCCGGCAGAACAGCAGGATCACCGCAAGCTGGAGGAAAAACTGGACGGCGAGCTGGACGTTGTTCATCGGAAACGCGCAGGCTCGCGGAAAATCGCTGATACCGGAAATCCATTCTTGCGATTGCAGTCATGCCTGTGCGTTATCACTGCATGGAACTCCGCCACCTCCGATATTTCCAAGCCGTCGCCGAGGAACTCAGCTTTTCCAAGGCCGCGCGCCGCCTGCACATCGCGCAGCCGGCGCTGAGCCGCGCGGTGAAGGAACTCGAGGAAATGATCGGTGCAGTGCTCATGCTGCGCAATCGCCGCGCCGTCTCGCTCACCGAAGCGGGCGCGATGCTGCTGCACGAGATCGGCATCCTTTTCCAGCGCGTGGACGATGCCGTGAAGCGCGTGCTGCGCATCGCAAACGGCGAGGAAGGCGAGCTGCGCGTCGGCACCATCGGCGCGCCCACGCAGGCATTTCTCGGGCGGCTGCTCGCGGAATTTCGGAAACGCTACCCGCGCGTTTCCGTGATCCTCGAGGAGCGCACGCCCGAGCGCGTGTGGGAAATGGTCGCGCGCGGACGTCTCGACATCGGCCTCACGCGCCCCGTGCTCGCGCAGCACGCGCACGGGCTGCACACCACGCTGCTGCGCCGTGAGCCGTTTTGCGGCGTCTTTCCCGCGCAGCATCCGCTCGCGAAAAAACGCGAGGTGCCGTGGCGTTCGCTTGCGGGCGAACCGCTCGTGATCCTCGCGCGCCGCGAGGGCGTGGGGCTGCACGATGCGATCCTCACCGCGTGCCAGCGTGCAAAATTCACGCCGCGCTTCACGCACACCCCGAGCGTGATTCACACGGTCCTCAGCTACGTCGAGGCGGGCGCGGGCATCGGCATCATCCCGGACAGCGTGGCCACGCTCGGGGCAGGGAGGCCGCTCGTTTTTCGTCCGCTCGTGCCGGTGCAGTCCGTGGATCTCGTGATGGTCTGGGCCGACGCCTGCACATCGCCCGCCGCTCTCGCATTTCGCGAGCTTGTCGCCGAGTGGGTGCGGAAGAAAAAGCTCTGGCCAAAGTAGTCCTGGGCTTTGCCCGCCCGCACTTGTCGGCGGCGCAACCAAAGTGGCGCGGGCGACACGCCTGCGAGTCTCACCGGACGACTCGCCCGATGTTCCGGCGAATCGCCGGAACAGACTCCCGCAGGCGGGCTCGCCTGCGCCACTGGCGCGCTGCGCGTCGCGCGCGGTTCTTCCTCGCACAAGTTGCTTCGCTCTCCTTTCGTCTGCTGAAAATGACGCCGACCCCAATTTCCACCCGCAGCGAAAACGCGCAGCCGATTGACTGCCACATTCACATCGTCGGCAATGGGAAATCCGGGAGCGGGTGCTGGATGCGGCTCGGTGCGACGTGGTGGCAGAAGCCGCTGGCGAATCACATGCTCCGGCACATCGGACTCGGCGCGGCTTCACTGCACGCGCCGGATTTTGACGAGCGCTATGTTGCGCACCTGCTTCGGCTCGTGCAGGACTCCTCGCTCGGCGCGGTCGTGATTCTTGCGCAGGACGAGGTCTTTCATCCCGACGGCAGGAAAATGGAGGACACCGGTTCCTTCCACGTGCCGAACGACTACGTGCTGCGCCTCGCGCGAGAGAATCCCGAATTCATCCCGGCGGTCAGCATCCATCCCGCGCGCCATGATGCGCTCGATGAACTCGCTCGCTGCATCGCCGGAGGTGCGGCGGTGCTGAAGCTCCTGCCGAACTGCCACAACGTGGACTGCAACGATCCGCGCTACCGGAAATTCTGGGAGCGAATGGCGGAGGCGCGCATGCCTTTGCTCGCGCACACCGGCGGCGAGCACACCGTGCAGGTGATCAATGCCGCGTACTCCGATCCGCGCGTGCTCATGCTGCCGCTCGAATGCGGCGTGACCGTGATCGCCGCGCACGCGGCGACGAAGAGCGGATTCGGCGATC
>JANXZI010000584.1 GCA_025355595.1 Spartobacteria bacterium | reverse complement strand
GGTCGCGGTGCTGAGCGATGCGGAACTTTTCGGACGCTACCGCAACACGCGCGCCCGCCGGATCGCGCTGAAGCGCTCGCGCGAGATCGTGAGCCGTTCGCAGATTGATTTCAGCGAGCTGATCGAGGGCGAGCTGGTCGTGCATCTCGAACACGGCATCGCACGCTTCGAGGAATTGCGGCGGCTCGCGAACGACGAGGACGTGCTCGTGCTGGAATTTGCGGAAGGCGCAAAGCTCTATGTGCCGCTGGAGCAGAGCTACCTCGTCGCGCGTTACGTCGGCATCGGAAAAAGGAATCCGCCACTGAGCAAGCTCGGCGATGCCGCGTGGGCGAATGCGAAGAAGAAGGCGGAGAAGGCGGCGTTCGACTACGCGGGAAAACTGCTGGAGACGCACGCGGCGCGCGAGACGCAGAAAGGCTTCACCTTTCCGCCGGACAGCAAGTGGGTCCGCGAATTTGAGGCGTCGTTTCTTTACAAGGAAACGCCGGATCAACTGACCGCCATCGCCGACACAAAAGCCGACATGGAGACGGAGCAGCCGATGGACCGGCTCATCTGCGGCGATGTGGGTTTTGGGAAAACCGAGGTGGCGATCCGCGCGGCGTTCAAGGCGGTGTGCGCGGGCAAGCAGGTCGCCATCCTCGTGCCGACGACGGTGCTCGCGGAACAGCACTGGCGGAATTTTCGCGAACGCATGAGCGACTACCCGGTGACGGTGGACATGCTCAGCCGCTTCCGCACACGCGGGCAGCAGACGCAGACCGTGAAGGGCGTGCGCGAGGGCACCGTGGACATCGTCATCGGCACGCACCGGCTGATCTCGAAGGACGTGGAATTCAAGGACCTCGGGCTCGTGGTGATTGATGAGGAGCAGCGGTTCGGCGTGCTGCACAAGGAGCGCTTCAAGCAGATGTGGCCGCTCGTGGATCTGCTCACGCTCTCGGCCACGCCGATCCCGCGCACGCTCTACCTCTCGCTCATGGGCGCGAAGGACATGAGCACCATCGAAACCGCGCCGCCGAATCGCATCCCCGTCGAGACGCTCATCTGCCCGTACGACGAGCGCATCATCCGCGATGCCATCCAGCGCGAGATCAAGCGGCAGGGGCAGGTGTTCTTCCTGCACAATCGCGTCGGCGACATCGCGAGTGTGGAGGCAAAAATAAAGATGCTCGTGCCGAATGCGCGCACCATCGTCGGCCACGGGCAAATGCACGAGCACGAGCTGGAGGAGGTCATGCACCGCTTCGTGAGTGGCGACGCCGACGTGCTCATCTCGACGACGATCATCGAGAGCGGCGTGGACATCCCGAATGCGAACACAATCATCATTGATCGCGCAGATCGCTTCGGACTCGCGGACCTGTATCAGCTCCGCGGTCGCGTGGGCCGCGCGCAGCACAAGGCATATGCGTATCTCATGCTGCCGCGCGACCTGCTTGCCACCGGCGAAGCGCGCAAGCGCATCAGCGCGATCAAGCAATACGGCTCGCTCGGCGCGGGATTCAAAATCGCGATGCGCGATCTGGAAATCCGCGGCGCGGGAAACATCCTCGGCACCGCGCAGAGCGGGCACATCGTGACCATCGGATTTGATCTGTACTGCGCGCTGCTGCGGCAGGCGATCGCCAAGCTCAAGGGCGAGCGCAGCGGCAAGCGGATCGAGGTCGCATTGAGTCTGGATTTTGTCGTGCAGCGCGAGGTGGAATGGCTTGCGCCGAATGACGAACGCAGGCGGCACCAAGCCACCGGCACGGATCATTCGTCATCCGTGATTCGTCATTCGGCATTTTCCCAAGCGCCCGCCTTTCTCCCGGTCGGCTACATCAGCGAGACGGGGCCGCGCATCGCGGCGTATCGCCAGCTCAACTCCCTCGCGACACAGGAGGCGCTGGACAAGTTGCGGAAGGAGTGGCGTGACCGGTATGGGCGTTTTCCCGACGCGGTTGAGAATTTGCTCACACTCGCGGAGATTCGCATTTCGTCGGCGGCACGGAAGATTTCCGGCGTCGAGGTGAAGGATGGGAAGCTGATGCTCATGCGAGGCGGCGATTACATTTTGCTCGGCGGGAAGTTTCCACGGCTCGCGTCGAAGACGGGTACGGAGCGAGTGGGCGAGGCGCTGAAGATGATCCGCAGCCTGTGAATGGAGGGACACGCTCTGTCGTGTCCCGCCACGATCAACGGGACATGACTGAGCATGTCCCTCCACGGATGCTTGCCTTCCCCACGCTCTCGTCTAAGCGCTGGGCATCGTGAAAATCCTCCGCACCATCGCAGCCACGCGCCGGTTTCGTTCGCAGGCACGCGGCCGTGTCGTGCTCGTGCCGACGATGGGCGCGCTGCACGCGGGGCACGCGGCGCTCATCCGCCGCGCGCGTTCGCTCGCGGGCATGGCTGGCAGCGTCGTCGTGAGCATCTTTGTGAATCCGACGCAGTTTGGGCCGAAGGAGGATCTGTCGCGCTACCCACGGCCCGTTTCGCAGGACCAAACACTGTGCGCCTCGCTCGGTGCGGATGCGATTTTTCATCCGCCAGCAGGCGAGATGTATCGCGCGGATTTTTCGACGTGGGTGCATGAGGAGTGTGTGTCGGGCGGGCTTTGCGGTGCGTCGAGGCCGGGGCATTTCCGCGGGGTGACGACCGTGGTGCTGAAGCTGTTCACCATCGTGCAGCCGGATGTGGCGGTGTTTGGGCTGAAGGATTTCCAGCAGTGCGCGGTGATTGCGCGGATGGTGCGC
Source organism: Spartobacteria bacterium (assembly GCA_025355595.1). Lineage (GTDB taxonomy): Bacteria > Verrucomicrobiota > Verrucomicrobiia > Chthoniobacterales > Chthoniobacteraceae > SXWH01. The sequence continues at coordinate 1,678 of JANXZI010000584.1, read as the reverse complement.
GATCTTGATTTGCCGGTGCGCCTCGTCTTCGCGCCGACGGTGCGCGAACGCGACGGGCTCGCGCTGAGTTCGCGCAATGCCTTCCTCGCCCCGGAGGAACGTGCCGAGACTCCATCGCTACGGCGCGGGCTGCTGGCGGCGCGCGCGGCATTTCTCGCAGGCGAAGGCAGTGCGGCAAAGCTCGTGCGGATCGTGCGTGGAGAAATTTCACGGAGCGCGCGCGTGGATTACATCGAGGCTGTGGACAGCGCGACGCTCCAGCCCGTGCGCGAGACGAAGCACGGCGACACCATCGCGCTCGCAGCGTTCTTCGGGCGCACGCGGCTGATTGACAACATCCAGCTCCGGTAGCGGCGGCGTGCCGTCGGTAGCCGGGGCCAAAGTCCGGCTACGGACGATGTCGTCACTCCCCGGAGTTTTTTGTTCCTTCGTCATTCGCCATCCGTCATTCGTCATTGCCACACCATGCTCCATTTTGACTACGCAGTGATCGGCAGCGGGCTCGCGGGGCTGAGCTTTGCGCTGAAGGCGGCGCAGACGGGGACGGTCGTCATCATCACGAAGAAGGCGAAGGCGGAATCGAACACGGCTTGGGCGCAGGGTGGCATCGCGTGTGTGACGGACGAGACGGACAGCATCGAATCGCATGTGCAGGACACGCTCATCTCCGGCGCGGGGCTCTGCGATGAGGCGGTCGTCCGCAGCATCGTGCGCGACGGGCCTGCGCGCATCGCCGAACTGATCGAACTCGGCGTGACATTTGATCACCAGTCCAACGGCCGCCCGGATCTCACCCGCGAGGGCGGTCACGCGGCGCGGCGCATCCTGCATGCGCGCGATGCGACGGGGCGCGAAATCGAGCGCGCGCTGCTGGAGGCAGTCGCGAAGGAGCCGCGGATCACGCTGCTCGAAAATCACATGGCGGTGGATCTCATCACGCTGCGAAAGCTCGGGCTTTCCGCCGTGAAGGATCGCTGCGTGGGTGCCTACGTGCTGAACGAGCTGAGCGGCGAAGTGCTCACCGTGCGCACGGATCGCGTGATCCTCGCGACGGGCGGCTGCGGGAAAGTGTATCGCTACACGACCAACCCGAGCATCGCGACGGGCGACGGCGTGGCGATGGCGTGGCGCGCAGGTGTGGCGGTGGCGAACATGGAGTTCATCCAGTTCCACCCGACGTGCCTTTTTCACCACGAAGCGCGGAGCTTTCTGATCAGCGAGGCCGTGCGCGGCGAAGGTGGAAAACTGGTGGATGCGAACGGGAGGGAATTTGCGCACCGCTACGATCCGCGCGCTGCGCTGGCTCCGCGCGACATCGTGGCGCGGGCGATTGATGCCGAGATGAAGCGCACGGGCAGTGCGTGCATGTTTGTGGACATCAGCCACAAGCCGGCGGACTTCGTGCGCTCGCATTTCCCGACGATCCACGAGCGGTGCCTCGCGCTCGGGATTGACATCACGAAGCAGCCCATCCCCGTCGTGCCCGCAGCGCATTACCAATGCGGCGGTGTCGTCACTGATGTGAACGGCGCGACTCCCCTGCCCGGACTTTTTGCCATCGGCGAAGTCGCATGCACGGGCCTGCACGGTGCAAACCGCCTCGCGAGCAACAGCCTGCTCGAAGCCGTCGTGCTCGCACACCGTGCAGCGCTCGTCTTGGAAAAATGGGTCGCGCCTT
>JANXZI010000327.1 GCA_025355595.1 Spartobacteria bacterium | reverse complement strand
CTCCCATTTTCCACCGTGCTCGCCGCATCCTTCGAGCAGATCTACAAGTTTTTTCACGGCGGCGGATTTTTCATGATCCCGCTGCTCGCCTGCTCGATCATCGCCGTGACGGTTGCGATCCTCTGCAGCCTCGGGCTGCGGCGGCACCTCGTGGTGCCGGAGGAACTCGAGAAGGAAATCGAGCGCCTCGCGCCGAATGATACGCCGGACGCCGTCGTGCGCCTCTCGCGTTACGTGCGCAACGACCCCTCCACCCTCGGCCGCATCGCTCAGGTCGGCCTGTCGAATCTCCACCAGCCGAAGGACGAAAATCAGAACGCCGTGCAGACGGTCGCGCGCCACGAGGTCGGCCAGCTTGAGAACGGCCTGCACCTCCTCGAGATTATCATCGGCATCGCGCCGCTGCTCGGCCTGCTCGGTGCGGTATCCGGCCTCGTGCAGGTCTTCGGCGCATTCGGCGGCAGCGCGAACCAGAGCGATCCGCACACGATCGCCAAGGGCATCTCCGAGGCGCTCAGCACCACGGTCGTCGGCATCGGCATCGCCATCCCCACGCTCATCGCGCACGGCCTGCTTCAGAAAAAGGTCGAGAAGCTCGCGTCCGACATGGAGCTGCTCATCTCGGGCCTGCTCACGAAGTGCTACAATCAAAAGGGCCGTCGCGGATCGTTTGAATTTCCCTCGGAGGTGCAGGCGTGAATTTCCTCGGTCGCCGCAAGAAAAAACCCGAGGTGATCATTGTCTCGCTGATCGACATCTTTGCCATCCTGCTGATTTTCGTGATCGTCACCACGACATTCAAAAGCGAGACGCCCGCGGTGACGATCAAGCTGCCGGACTCGAAGACCGCCGTCGTCGCCGAGCGCGGCGACGAGGCGCTGAGGCTCTCCATTTCCGAAAAGAAGGAAATCTTCCTCGGCGCAAAAAAACTGGAGATGTCGGAACTGCGCGGCGAACTCGAAAAACTGCTCGCGCTCCCGCATCCGCCAAAGCTCGCCCTCGCCGCCGACGAGCGCGCGCCGGTCGGCACGCTCATCGCGGTGCTCGACATCCTCAAGCAGGCCGGTGTGCAGGGCGACCTCGCGGCCTTCACGGATCGTCCGGCGCAGTAGTGCCCGTCAGAGTTTTTCGGGCTCCTGCAGGAGTTCGACAATCCGCTTGAGCAGTCGCCCCGCCGCGCCGCCATCGAGCACGCGGTGATCGAAGCTGAGTGTGACCTGCGCCTCGGTCACGGGGACGAACTGCTTTTTCTCCTTGTCCCAGCTCGGCACCACGCTGCCTGCGCCGAGGCCGAGCACGAGCGTCTGCTCCGGCAGCGGAATTGGCGTCGCCCATGTGAGTCCAAACGTTCCGAAATTTGTCACCGTCGCGATGCTGCCGCCCTGCGCGCTCACGGGGAGGCGGCGCAGGCGGGCGAGTTCGACGAGTTCGTCGTAGCGCGGAAGCAGCTCGGCGAGCGGGATCGTGTCCGCATTGCGCAGCACGGGCACGAGCACGCCGTCCTCGGCCTCGACGGCAAAGCCGACATCAATCGCCTTTGGGTGGACAATCTTGTCGCCGACGAGTCGCCCCGCCGTCGCACTGTTCTCGCCGAGCGCAATCGCGAGTGCGCGCAGGGCGTAAAGCGCGGGGCCGGGTTTCCGCACGCTCGCCTTGCGGTGCGCGAGCACGGCATCGAGGCGCACGGGACGTCCGACGGTCGCGAGCGGGCGCGTCCATGAGCGGCGCATCGCGTCCGCGACAGCGACACGCATCGTCGAGGCGGGCGATTGCTTGTGCTCGTCGAGCCGGTACAGAAAATCCTCAAGGTCCTCGATGGTGACCCGCCCGCCCGCGCCGCTGCCGGCGATGCCCGCGAGATCGGCCTGATGCAGCCCCAGCTCCGACATGCGCGCCTTCATCCGCGGGCTCATGAATGCGAGGCCCGCCGCATTTGCAGGGACCGGCAGTCCATGCACGACGGGCATGACGTGTGACGTAGGGCTCGGGCCGCCATCCATTTTCATCGGACCGCTTTCCACCGTGGCCTCGCCGACCCCGATCCGCGTTGCCTCCTCCTCCGAGACCTCGACGTAGCCGAGCACGGTGCCGACGGCATACGTCTTTGCCAGCTCGACCTTGAGTTCCAGCAGCGTGCCGCGGCACGGGGTGGTGACTCCCATGGTGGCCTTGTTTGTCTCGACCTCGATGATTTCCTGATCCGCCGCGACCTCCGCGCCAACGGCGAATGGCAGCCGGACGATCGTGGCCTCGGCGATGGATTCGCCGAGCTGTGGCATGATGATGGGAATGCGGGGCATAATTCTAAATTATGAATTTTGAATTTTGAATTTTGGCTGCTGCCTCATTGGTGTCCGCGAGTTTTCCTTCATCTTTCAGCTTTCATCCTTCATCCCTTTTTCAGGCGTGAAGGAGTTCGCGCATCGCGCCGATGATGGCGCGCGCGGTCGGGCGGTGCGTGCCCCAGAGGTTCGGGTGGTAGGGCACCGGCGTGTCCTTGGCATTGAGCCGCATCGGCGGCGCATCGAGCAGGCTGAATCCCTCGGTCGCCACTCGCGCGACGACTTCCGCAGTCACGCCGCCCCACGGGAATGCCTCACCGACGACAAGCAATCGCCCGGTGCGCGCGACGCTGCCGAGGATCGTGTCGGTATCGAGCGGCTTCACGCTGCGCAGATCCACCACCTCGATCTGCCAGCCGTCCTTCGCGAGCTCCTCCGCGCACGCGAGCGCCTCGTGGAGCATCGCGGAGTACGTCACGATCGTGGCGTCGCGCCCCGGTCGCGCGACGCGGGCCTTGCCGATGGGCAGCGCCTCGGTCGGCAGCGCGTCGGCCTTCAGGTGGTAGTAGAGATACTTGTGTTCGCAAAAGACGACCGGGTCATCAATGTGGACGGCGGCGATGAGCATCGAGTAGGCGTCCTCGACGGTCGCGGGATTCAGCACGATGAGGCCGGGATAGTGCGCATAGAGCGCCTCCATGCTCTGGCTGTGAAACGGCCCCCCGCCCGCGGTGCCGCCGCACGGCAGGCGCACGGTGATGGGGCACTTCGTGTTCGTGCGCCAGAACATCGTCGCAGCGTGATTGATGATCTGGTTCAGCCCGCACGTCGAAAAATCCGCGAATTGCATCTCAATGATCGGCCGCATTCCCTCGATGGCCGCACCGATCGCGAGGCCGACCTGCGCATCCTCCGAGATCGGCGAGTCGAGCACGCGTCCGGGGAACTCCTTCGCGAGCCCCTTCGTCGCCTTGAATGCGCCGCCGAAATTTCCCACGTCCTGCCCATAGATGAACACACGCGGATCGTCGGCGAGAAGTTTCGCCTGCGCTTCGCGGATTGCTTCGAGGTAGGTGATGGCCATTCAGCGGGGTGAGAAAATCTCGGTGGCACGCATGCTCAGGCGCGCCCCTCGGCGAGCGCTTCCGTCGAGAGCGCGCGCCAGTCCTCGAGGTTCGGGTCGGGCAGCGGCTCCCGCAGCGCGGTGGCAAAGGCGGACTCCACCTCCGCCTGGAGTTGATCCCGCAGTGAGTCGATCTGCATGGCGTTCATCCACGCCGCGGCGGTGATCTGCGCACGCGCGACCTCGAGGCAGTCGCGGCCGATGGGCGAAACTTTCAGCGCGTGATTCACATAGTGCGCGTCGTCATGCTCGCCATGGCCGACGAGCCGGAGCAGATCCGCCACGACCATCTGTGGGCCTTCGCCGGCACGGGCGCGGGCGACCGCTTCGCCGACCACGTCGAAACACGCCTGCGGATCCGTGCCGTCAATCTTATGCCCGCGCACGCCGTAGCCGATGGCGCGGTCCACGAGATCGGCGCAGGCAAACTGCTGCGAAGTCGGCGTGGAATACGCGTACTGATTATTTGCGACGACGACGACGAGCGGAAGCTTCTCCACCGCCGCCATGTTCAGCCCCTCGTGAAAGCTCCCGGTCGAGGTGCCCCCGTCGCCGATGCACGTCGCGCCGACGACATCGCGCACGCCCTTGAATCGCCGCGCAACCAAGCCGCCGGACACCGTCGAGACCATCACGCCGAGGTGCGAGATCATCGCGTAATAACCCTCGCGGGGCTTGCCGCGGTGGATGTTCCCCTCGCGTCCGCGCATCGGACCGAGACGTGAGCCGATGCAAGTGCGCGCCGCATCGAGCAGCGACTCGCCAAAGGCAAACCGCCCGGCCGAGTCACGGATCAGCGGCGCATAGATGTCCCCCTTGCGCAGCGCCACGCCGAGCGCAGCACTCAGAGCCTCCTGCCCTTTGCTGAGAAAGACACCGCCGATCACTTTTCCGCCACGGTAAAGACTCGCCAGTTTCTCCTCGAAAACGCGGGCAAGAAGCATCCATCGGAAGGCCGCCAAATAGCGTTCCCGCCGTCCGTCAGTCTGCGGTTTCACGCTCGTGACATCACTGGTCTGCAGCATCGGGCGAGGATAGGGAGCCGCGCGCTGCGAGCGCAATGGATTTCATCCCGCGGCACTGCGAACGCCCTGCGAATCACAGCCCGATTTCCATTTTCACCCGCGCAAAGGCACCGACAGCAAACTCCAAATCCTCCCGGCTGTGCGCCGCGGAAATCTGCGTGCGAATGCGCGCGCGGCCCTGCGGCACGACCGGGAAACTGAAACCCACGACATACACGCCCTGCGCCAGCATCGCGTCGGCAAACCGCGTCGCGAGCGCGGCATCCCCGAGCATCACCGGGACGATCGGGTGCTCGCCCGGCAGCAGATCGAAGCCCTCGCGCGACATCGCCTCGCGGAAAAAGCGCGTGTTCTCCGCAAGCCGGTCACGCAGCGCCGTCGAGGCGCCGAGCATCTCCAAAACTTTCAGCGAAGCCCCCGCGATGGACGGGCAGAGCGTATTGGAAAAAAGATACGGACGGGAACGCTGCCGCAGCAGCTCGATGATCTCGCGCCGCCCGCTCGTGTAGCCGCCGCTCGCGCCGCCGAGCGCCTTGCCGAGCGTGCCGGTGACGATGTCCACGCGCGACATCACGCCGCAATGCTCGTGCGTCCCCCGCCCCGTCGCGCCCATGAAGCCGACCGCGTGCGAATCATCCACCATCACGAGCGCGTTGTATTTTTCCGCGAGGTCGCAGATTTCGCCGAGCTTCGCGATGAAGCCGTCCATCGAGAAAACCCCGTCTGTCGCGATCATGCGGAAACGCGCGCCGCTCGCGGCCTGCAATTTTTCTTCGAGGTCCGCCATGTCGCTGTTGCGGTAGCGATGCCGCTGCGCCTTGCAGAGCCGGATGCCATCAATGATTGAAGCGTGGTTCAGTTCATCGGAAATGATCGCGTCCTCCGCACCGAGGAGCGTCTCGAAGAGTCCGCCGTTCGCATCGAAGCACGAGCCGTAGAGGATCGTGTCCTCGGTCCCGAGAAACTCGCTCAGCGCATTCTCAAGCTGCTTGTGGACGCCCTGCGTGCCGCAGATGAACCGCACACTCGCCAGCCCGTAGCCCCACGCATCCAGCGCCGCGTGCGCCGCCTCGCGCACGTCGGGATGCTGCGCGAGCCCGAGGTAATTGTTCGCGCAAAGATTCAGCACCTCGCGCCCATCCGCGAGCCGGATGCGCACTCCCTGCGGCGTTGCGATGAATCGCTCGCCCTTCCAAGTCCCCGCACCACGAATTGCATCGAGCTGCCCCTGCACATGGTTTTGAAAATCGCCAATCATCGCCGCTACGACTGCCAGTCGAGGATCACCTTGCCGCTCATGCCGGACTGCATCACCTCGAAGCCCTTCGCGAACTCCGTGTAGTGAAACCGGTGCGTGATGATCGGTGAAATATCGAGGCCGCTCTGCACCATCACCGTCATCTTGTACCACGTCTCATACATCTCGCGGCCGTAGATGCCTTTTATGGTGAGCATGTTGAAAACGACCTTGTTCCAATCAATCGCGATCTCCTCGCTGGGGATGCCGAGCATGGCGATTTTTCCGCCGTGACACATGTTGGCGAGCATTTCGCGGAAGGCTTCGGGGCTGCCGGACATTTCCAGGCCGACATCAAAGCCTTCTTTCATTCCAAGTTTTTTCTGTGCGTCGGCGATG
>JANXZI010000503.1 GCA_025355595.1 Spartobacteria bacterium | reverse complement strand
TGATGTGCTACGTCTTCCTCCAAGCCGAAACCTTCGCTCTGCGCGGCGGGCCAGCTGGCTCAGGCGCTGCGAGTGTGATCGGATCCTACTCGGGAGTGTTGATCGATACAGGAACCACGCAATCGTCGAATATGGGATTGTTCCTGTTGAATGCAGCGGGCGCGGGTGCCTCAAGCGGACAACTGGTCATCTTCTCCTCCTCCAATGTGGGCAGTGACTCCTATAATTGCAACATGACTGGGCTGAGTGACTCCAGCAAAGGCGGGTCCGGAAAGTTACTTGCCATCTTCTCGGGACCGGCTGTCGAAAAATCCGCTGGTTCTTCCAAGTCCATCTCTGGCCGAATGACGTGCCAAACCAGTTCAACTACTGCTAAAAGTTCATCCCGACGACTTGGTGGAAACGCAAATTCCGCGACTCTTACCGTCATTACCAGTATTGCCGCGACAGGCACGACCAGTGTCAACGCCGACGGGACCTTGAATACCTCCTTGAACTACAGCGGAACCCTCATTGGACCCCAAGTAACTTACGTCGTTGACGGGTGGCAGACGATTGGCACTCCCAGTGGTGTTGGTCTGGTCTTGCAATAGTTGGATCGGGTTTGATCCGGCCTTTCCGGGCCGGTGAAGGGGCTGTTCTCCATGAAAAAATTCCGGTTCCGAACACGAGTCCGGGGAAGTTTTCGGGTGCGGGCGATGACCCTTTTGGAGGTGCTGGTAGTCATCGTGATTATCGGGATTCTCGCTTCGATGATGCTGCCGGTTTACAGCAAATTCACGGAGAAGGCCGAAGAAGTCCGCTGCCTCGCGAATCTCAAGAACCTCTACGTCGCCGCCAGCGGATACCTGCAGGCGGCTGGTTCATGGCCTCAGATCCCGGTCAAACTGATCGCCGATGATCCGAAGACCTATGCACGCGGATGGGTGGACGCGCTCACTCCGTATGGTGCCCTGCACAAGATATGGATTTGCCCCGCAATGCAGCGCACGCTGGGCATTTCGATGGATGCCATCGATCTGCCAGAGAACTACCGGATTGATTTCATCGCCACACCGTTCAACGACGATCCCGGCACACCACGACTGAATGCGACCCATCCTTGGTTTATCGAAAAGGCGGGCCTTCACAGCCGCGGGAACCTTCTCATCCTGGCCAACGGCACCATCACCTCGCTGCAGGATCTTGTCGGGCCCAAGCCCGCCAACTGAATTCACAGGAGCGATTTTGAAAATCGTGTCCGAGGGCCCGGGTCTCGGCTAGGTCGGCGGGGTGCGCGGCGAGGAGTTTTTCCCACACAGCCCTTGCGCTGCGGGTGCGGGCAATCATAGCGTCGCCGGATGAAAATTCTCGTGACAGGCGGTGCCGGTTTCATCGGCTCGCATTTCGTGGAGCGCTGCCTCGCGGCCGGCCATTCCGTCGAGGTCGTGGACGACTTCAACGCCTTCTACGACCCGGCGATCAAGCGCGCGAATGTCGCGGGATTTGTGGATCGCGCGCCGGTGCATGAACTCGACATCCGCGATGGCGAGGCGGTGATGCGCGTCGTGAAGGAGGGAAAATTTGACTGCATCGTGCATCTCGCGGCGCGCGCGGGCGTGCGACCGTCCATCCGCGATCCGAAGCTGTATCTCGACACGAACATCACCGGCACCTTCCACCTGCTCGAAGCGGCGCGGCAGGCGGGTGTGCCGCGGTTCATCTCGGCGAGCAGCTCGAGTGTGTACGGTGTGCTGAAGACGCTGCCCTTCCGCGAAGACCTCGCACTCACGCAGACCATCTCGCCGTATGCCGCGACGAAGCTCGCCGCCGAGCAGCTCTGCTCGAACTACTCGCACCTCCACGGCATCCGCACGGTGAGCCTCCGCTTCTTCACGGTGTATGGACCGCGGCAGCGGCCGGACCTCGCGATCCATTCGTTCACGCGCGCGATTTTCGAGGGCCGGCCCATCGCGCAATTCGGCGACGGTTCCACGCGGCGCGATTACACGTACATTGACGACATCCTCGGCGGCATCACCGCGAGCCTCGGCTACGAGGGGCAGCTTTGCGATGTGTTCAATCTCGGCGAGAGTCAGACCACGACGCTTTCGGAACTCATCGCGCTGATCGAAAAGGCCATCGGCAAGAGGGCCATCATTGAACGCAAGCCCGACCAGCCCGGCGATGTGCCGGTGACGTTTGCAGACATCACAAAAGCGCGCGCGCTGCTCGGCTACGATCCGCGGACGAAGATCGCCGAGGGCATCCCGAAATTCGCCGAGTGGTTCCTCCGCACGCGGAAGTAGTGCAGCGTCAGCCGTAAATTGATGGGTTGGTTATCGAGTCCGTGGGCTGTAATTGGTGATTGGTGAACAGTGACTGGTCTTTCAGTTTCACGGGGCAATCTTGTTTGGATACCAGTCACCAGTCACATTCGATGGACCCATCACTCCACGGTTGACGGCGGCGCGCCGTGAAAAAGGCGCGCGCTTTCCTTTTGTCGCGCGCGCATGTTCACTCTGCCGCATGGCGACACCGCAGACTGCCGTTGAACTTCTCCAGGCGCTCATCCGCATCCCGAGCGTGAATCCCGAGGGCGATCCCGGCACGCCGCACACCGGGGAGCAGGCGATCGCGGAGTGGCTGGCAGACTGGCTGCGCGCGAATTTTCCAGACGCCCGTGTCGAACTGCGCGACGTGCTGCCGGGCAGGCCGAATGTGGTCGCGCGTTTCTCCGACAGCGGAGGAAAAAAGCCGCGCATCCTTTTCGCACCGCACACGGACACGGTGAGCGTGGGCGGCATGACGATCGATCCTTTCGGCGGCGAAGTGCGCGAGGGTCGGGTGTGGGGCCGTGGCGCGAGCGACACGAAAGGCACGATGGCCGCGATGCTCTGGGCGCTGCGCGAATCACGCGACCGTCTCGGCACCCTCGGGCACGAGGTGTGGTTTGCCGGCCTGTGCAGCGAGGAAGCCGGGCAGCACGGCGCGCGCAGGCTCGCGGAACAGGAGCGGTTTGATTTTGTGATCGCGGGCGAGCCGACGGGGCTCGATGCCGTCGTCGCCCACAAGGGCGCGCTGTGGCTCACGCTCACCACGCGCGGCCACGCTGTCCACGCCGCCCAACCGGAGCGTGGCGACAACGCGATCTACAAGATGGCGGACGTGCTCCGCTGCATCCGCGACGAAATTCCCGCAGTGCTCGGCATTGCGGAGCATCCGCTGCTGGGCCGCGCCACGATCAGCGCGGGCACGGTGAAAGGCGGGAGCAAAATCAACATCGTGCCCGACATCTGCACCGCGGAGGCGGACATCCGCCATCTTCCCGGCAGCGATGACGTGCTCGAACGCGTGAGCGCGCGATTGCGGAGCGCGTGTGCGGATTTGGAAATCACACACACGGCGTCGAGGCCGATGGTCACGGACATTTCGCATCCCGTGATCCAGTTGCTCCAGCGGTGTGGCTCGAAAATCGCCGGCTCAGCATGGTTCAGTGACGGCGGAATTTTTGCGGCAAACGGAACGCCGTCCATTGCGCTCGGCGCGGGATCCATCGCACAGGCGCACACGAAGGACGAATGGATCGCCGTCCGCGATCTCGATCGTGGCGTCGGGTTCTTGCAGGACTTTATCGCGCGCCTGTGACGCGCGGCGTGCTACTTCGCCGCTTTCGCTTTTTTCTGCGCCGGCTTCTTGTCGGCGTCAGGATTGCGGATGTTCTCCGCCTTGAACTGGCCGGCGGCAGTGCTGAAGACGACGAGCACATGATCGCCAGCCTTGAAGTCTGAAATCTTTTTTGCGGCGCGCTCGCCGAAGACCGTGCCCTGATGGATGGCGAATGTCTTTTCCCCGGTCGCGCCTTTGACGATGACCGCCTTGTCGCTGATGGCGGTGATCGCACCGTCAAACTGGGTCGCAGCCACCTGCGCTGCCTGCGCTGCCTTGGCGGGATTTGCCGGCTTTGCCGCGGTGGATAGCGGTGTGGTGGCGCAGCTAAAGAGGATGGTGAGGAGGAAACAGAGGGAGGTTTTCATTGAAGGGAAATTCTTCCGTTTCCACGGCGCGGTGGCAAGCGCGGGGAAGGGGGGTGTTTGAGGGCGCAGTGATCAGGGCTCAGTGCTCAGCAGTTGCACAGTTCGAGTCTGAGCACTGAGAACTGCGCACTGTTCCTCGGCGCGCTACAATTTCCGCTCCGCCTGTGCGCTGCGGAGGTGGATCGTCTTGCTGTCCAGATCGTGGATGGCGCGGATGTAGCGCACGGTGCGGCTCCGCGAACGCATGAGGATGCTGTGCGTGATCGCTTTTCTTCCAACGAGTTTCACGCCGGGTAGCAGCGTGCTGTCGCTGATGCCGGTCGCGCAGAAAATGCAACTCTCGCCCCAGATCAGATCCTTGCAGCGATAGACGCGTGCGAGATCGGCCTCGCCCACGGCCGCGATGGCAGCAGCGCGTTCGGCGTCGTCGCGCGGCTTCATGCGCAGGAGCATCTCGCCGCCGAGCGCGTTCAGCGCGGCGGCGGTGAGGATGCCCTCGGGCGAGCCGCCGATGCCGTAGTAAAGGTCCACGCCGCCGTCGGGGAGCGATGGCGAGACGGCGGCGGTGATGTCGCCATCGGTGATGAGCCGGAGTGCCGCGCCGGCCTGGCGCACGGCGGCGATGAAGCTGTCATGCCGTTCGCGCTTGAGGGTCATCACGACGAGTTCGCTCACGCGTTTCCCGAGCGCCTCGGCGACTCGGCCCAGCGTGAGCGCGATGGGATCATCAAGCGAAATCTGCGGCATCCCGCGCTCGATGGCGCGCACGACTTCCGGCCCGTACGCGAGCTTCTCCGAGTAGAAGGTCGGCAGGTTGCGCATGACGTGCGGGTTCTCCAAGGTCGCCTCGCTTGCGGCCATCACGGAGATGCTGTTCGGCAGGCCGTAGGCGATGTTCGTGGTGCCGTCGATCGGGTCGAGTGCGATCTCGAAGCGCGGCGATCCCATGCGCCAAGTGCCGAGGTGATCGCCGAGAAAAATTCCGGGCGCATCGTCCTTCTGCCCCTCGCCGATGACGACATCGCCGCAGATGTCCACGAGATCGAAGACGCCGTAGATCGCATCGCACGCTGCGCCGTCCGCTTTTTCCTTCTCGCCGCGTCCGAGCCAGGGCACCGAATTCAGCGCCGCATTTTCCGTCGCGCGGACGAACTCGAACTCGATCGTGCGCTCGGGATCCATCGAAGTCAGGGAGTTCATCGCACGAGTGTCGCGGATTCCCGTGCGCGAGGTCAATCCCGCGCGTGGCGAAAACGAACCGCCCCGCCGGCCTTGCGACCGGACGGGGCGGGGTGTGATTGGTTTTGCGCCGGCTCAGTTGTTCGCCGCGATCGCTGCGATGTCCTCGGCGTCCAGCTTCGAGGAAAGCAGGTGCTCGATCGGGTGCTCGCGTTTGCGCAGGGCGCGGCGCAGCTTGGCCAGCGCGATGTTCTGGAGCTGGCGGATGCGTTCGCGCGTGACGCCGAATTTCTGGCCGACTTCCTCGAGCGTGCGGGCCTTGCCGCCGTCGAGCCCGAAGCGCGAATTGATGATCTTGCGTTCGCGCGCGTCGAGGACTCCGAGCAGGTCGGTGAGTTCCTCCTGCATGTTTTTGTCCGAGAGGTTTTCCGCGGGATCCACGGCGTCGGCGTCACCGACGAGTTCGCCGAATTCGGTGCCGTCGTCGTCATTCATCGGCGCGTCGAGCGAGGCGGGACGGATGCTCACCGTGCGGAGCTGCGAGAGCTTCGCGGCGGAAATGCCGACTTCCTCGGCGAGTTCGTCGTCCGTGGGCTCGCGACCGAGTTCCTCGCTCATCGCCATCGCGAGGCGCTTCACCTTCGCGATTTTGTCCACGAGGTGGACGGGCAGGCGGATGGTCTTGGACTGGTTGGCGAGAGCGCGCTTGATGGACTGCTTGATCCACCACGCGGCGTAGGTCGAAAGCTTGCCGCCCTTCGCGGGGTCGAAACGCTCGACTGCTTTCATCAGGCCGATGTTGCCTTCGGAAACGAGGTCGAGCAGCGGGAGGCCGAGGTTGCCGTAATCGTGCGCGATTTTCACGACGAGGCGGAGGTTTGCGGTGATCATC
>JANXZI010000480.1 GCA_025355595.1 Spartobacteria bacterium | reverse complement strand
AATTCGGCCACATCCTGAAGGCGTTCAGCTTTGGCGCACCGCCGCACGGTGGCATCGCGCTCGGGCTGGATCGCCTCGTCATGCTCATCACTGGCGCGAGCAGCATCCGCGAAGTGATTGCCTTTCCGAAGAACAACCGTGGCTGCGATCTGATGACGAGTTCGCCCGTCGAGGTGGACTTCAAGCAGCTCCGCGAGATCTACATCCAAAGCACGGCGAAAAAAGTCTAGCGCCGCGCGCCCGCAGCGCTGGAGTTTTGCGCCCGAAAAATCACCCCATGAGCACCGCATCCGTCCCGCCGAAACTGATCTTCGACTGCCATCTCGACATCTCGATGAATGCGATGGAATTCAACCGTGACCAGCGTTGGACGCAGGAGAAAATCCGCCGCAGCGAACTCGCCGATCCGTTCATCTTGCCAGGAGCGGAGCGGCATCGTGCGCGCAATACGGTGTGTTTTCCCGAGCTGCGGCGCGGGCGCATCGGCGTGATCGTCGCGACGCAGATCGCGCGCTACTCGCCGCGCTTTCACAATCTCCCCGGCTGGCGCAGCCCGGAGCAGGCGTGGGCGCAGACGCAGGGCCAGCTCGCGTACTATCGCGCGATGGAGGACTGCGGCGAGATGCTGCAACTCCGCACATGGGCGCAGGTCGAGGCGCACGCTGCGAAGTGGCTCGCGGCATCGGACGCTGAGGCCGCGACTTTGCCGATCGGCTACCTGCTGAGCCTGGAGGGGGCGGATTCGATCCTGACCTGGCGGCATCTTGAAAAATCGCGCACAGACGGACTCATCGCGCTCGGCCCGGTGCATTACGGGCCCGGCATCTACGGCTGTGGAACGGACGACGAAGGCCCGCTCACCGCGAAGGGCCGCGAGCTGCTGAAGGAAATGGAGCGGCTCGGAATCATCCTCGATGTCACGCACCTCTGCGATGAATCCATGCGCGACGCGCTCGATCATTTCAGCGGTCCCGTGTGGGCGAGTCATCATAACTGCCGCGCGCTTGCGGACTGGAACCGCCAGCTCACCGATGATCAGATCAAGGAACTCGTCGAGCGCGGCGCGGTCATCGGCATGGCGTTTGACGCGATCATGATGGTCCACGGCTGGGCGCACAAACGCTCGAAGCCGCAGGATTTTGATCTGCGCATCGAAAAAATCTGTGATCACATTGACCACATCTGCCAGCTCGCCGGCAACGCGCGCCACGTCGGCATCGGCACCGATCTCGACGGCGGGTATGGCACGGAGCAGACGCCGATGGATCTCGACAGCATCGCCGACCTCGTCACGCTCGACGGCCTGCTCACGAAGCGCGGCTACTCCGCGGCGGACATCGAGGGCGTCTTCCGCGGAAACTTTTTCCGCTTCCTGCGCGAGCACCTGAAGTAGCCTGCGCGTGCCGCACCGCCGGTGCGGTGCATGGCAGGGTGGGGCGGGAGCGCGAAGCAGTTTTGCGCTTGGGTTGTGCCGTGAAGCGTTCTGTGCTCATCCGATTCTGTGACAAAAGTGCTCGCCGGCGAGGAAAGCCCGGTGGAACGCGATCTCCGGGCGCGTTTCCGATCTCCCGCTCGCCAACCGTCCTCTCAAGCGTGCCCGGAGGTCACGCTCCACCTCGCCGCCTTCCCCTTACTCGTCATTTTGAAATGCCACCGGATGAGCAGGGAAACCTTCATCTGACGAGGCCACACTGACTGCACGGACAGGTGTGTCCGCTTTCCGGCACAGGATGGAACAGTGATTGCTTATAATTGTCATAACTCGATTAGAACCCGCATTTTCACCACCCGCCTTGACGTATGCCTGCTCACCCGTTACCCCTGCGAAACTTGACCAAATCCAGCCCACTTTTGCGGCTCGCCATTTGCGTGGCAGGAGGTTTTCTGACGTCTTCCGCGATGGCGCAGCAGACGCAGTTTTCCCACGGCGACCCGACTCCGCTGGAGCAGCAGGCGCTGGAGCTGATCAACCGCGCGCGGAGCAACCCGACGCAGGAGGGCATCATCCTCGATTCGGTGAATACTTGGTTTTCAAATGATGCGCGGCAGAGGAAGCCGGCATTTTTCACGAACCTGCGATCGGGTATGGCGGCTTTCCCGGCGGTGCCGCCGCTGGCTTTCAATCCGAAGCTGATTCAGGCCGCGAGGGGGCATGCGCAGGACATGATCGCGCGCAATTTTTTCGGACATGTGAATCCGAGCGGCCAGGATCCGACGGCGCGAGGCGCAGCGCAGGGATACGACGTGGGCGTGGGTGAGAACATTGACGGCGGCGGCGCGACCTCGGGGGCCGACATGCTGCACAGCCACTTCGGATTCCTGGTGGAGTACGACAATATTGACACGTCCCACCAGTACGGCCACCGGGAGAATATTCTCAGCTCGAGCTACACGGAGATCGGAGTGGGAGTCGCGGGGGCGCGGCAGGGCGGGAAAATCACGCAGGACTTCGGCGGCCCGGCGCGCACCTACATCGTCGGCGTGGCCTACAATGACGTGAACAGCGACGGTGCCTACGATGCCGGCGAGGAATTGGCGGGGATCACCGTGAGGCCGGACACCGGAAACTGGTTTGCCGTGACCTCGGCCTCGGGCGGATTTGCGATCCCGATCGATTCGGCGCAGACGGTCACCGACTCGTTCACCGTGCCATTTGCCGTGGCGGGAAATACGTGGGCGGCGGTGAAGCCTTACGACGACGCTTACCGCGCGCAGCAGATCGCCGCCGCGCCGACCGTCATGGTGACTCTCACGTGGAGCGGCGGCCCGCTGACTTCGCCGAGGACAACGACCGTGACGATGAAGCGGCCCGTGCTGCGGAACTACAATATCGTCGGCACGGATCACTACTATTACCCCCTTAGCATGGTGACCTCGCAGAGCGTGAAGGCCGACCTGACATCCGCCACCGGCACGGGTGGAGGTGGAGGCGGGGGCGGAGGCGGGGTCACGCCGCCGCCGAATGGTTCGTCGCCGAAGGATCTGAACAACGACGGCAAGGCCGATCTTGTCTTCCAAAATTCGGCCGGCCAGGTTTTCGCATGGTTCCTCGACGGCACGGGGGACGCCGTGAATTTCACCACCGGCAGCGGTCTTAAGCCGGGTTCGCATATGCTCTACAGCGGCGGGTTGGGCGACTGGAAGCTCGTGGCCCGCGCGGATTTGAACAACGACGGAATCCCGGACATGATTTTCCAAAATAACTTTGGCCAAATCTACGTCTGGTTCCTCGACGGCACCGGGAACGCCGTCTCCGGCTCGGGGAGCGGCCTGAAGTCGGGCCTGAGCCCGCGCCTCCTCTACAGCAGCGGGCTGGGTGACTGGCGGATCGTCGGCTGCACCGACGTGAACGGGGATGGGAACGCCGATCTCATCTTCCAGAACACCGCGGGACTGATCTTCGTGTGGTTCCTCGACGGCACCGGGAACGTCGTGAATTTCACCACCGGCAGCGGCCTGAAACCGGGCTCGAAGCTGATCTACACCGGTGGCCTCGGCGACTGGCGGATCGTCGCGTGCGCCGATGTGAATGGCGACGGCAAGGCGGATCTCATTTTCCAAAACAGCGCGGGGCAGATCTACGCGTGGTTCCTCGATGGCACCGGGAACGCCGTGAATTTTTCCACCGGCGCCGGGAAGCTCGGCACGCAGTTCCTCTACAGCGCCGGTCTCGGCGGCTGGCGGATCGCGGCGTGCGCGGACATCAATGGCGACGGCAAAAACGACTTGGTTTTGCAAAATGCCGCGGGGCAGGTTTACGCCTGGTTCCTCGATGGCACAGGGAACGCCGTGAACTTCTTCACCGGCACCGGCAAGGTGGGGACCCAGTTCCTCTACAGCGCGAATCTGGGCGACTGGCGGGCGCACTAG
>JANXZI010000464.1 GCA_025355595.1 Spartobacteria bacterium | reverse complement strand
TCACGTAATCGCGACGCCGGTCTCCTCATGCTGCGCCTCACGCTCGGTGCGCTTTTCATTTGGGCGCACGGCTGGGGTAAGCTCGCAGGCGGCACCCAGAAATGGCACGACATCGGCATGGCGATGGGGCAGATGGGCATCTCGTTCTGGCCCACGTTCTGGGGCTTCATGGCCACGATGGCGGAGACTGTCGGCGTCGCACTTTTCATGATCGGCCTCGCATTCCGGCCCGCGTGCCTGCTCATCGCATTCACGATGGCGGTCGCAGGAATCTATGCATGGCATCACCCGCTGAAAGATCTCG
The DNA here is from genome assembly GCA_025355595.1 of Spartobacteria bacterium. Taxonomy (GTDB): domain Bacteria; phylum Verrucomicrobiota; class Verrucomicrobiia; order Chthoniobacterales; family Chthoniobacteraceae; genus SXWH01. The sequence continues at coordinate 11,528 of JANXZI010000464.1, read as the reverse complement.
GGAGCAGTCTCAACAATGCCTCGCACGCGTGGGAACTCGGCCTGGTGTTCTTCTCGATGATCTTCATCGGGCCGGGGAAATACAGCGTGGACAAGAACTGACGCGCCGCTCGCTCGCAGCGATGCGATCCTCAGATGGCGGCGCTCCCGCCGTAGCTGCCGACGGAAGGAGGCAGGGTGCTTTTCCAAGTTCCGACTCCTGCGTTGTAATCAGCCCGCCTTCCTCCGTCGGCGGCTACGGAAAAATAGCCGCTCGCGCGTCAATTTTTCTTCTCGGGAAAATTCATCCACGGCGTGCCGGCAAACGCCTTCCACTGCTCCTCGATCTTCGCGGACTCGGGCATTCCTGCGTGGACGTAGAGCGCGTAGCGGAGGCGCAGCGGCTCGCCTTTTTTCACCGTCAGCGCGCCCGAAAATGTCAGCGCCGCGCCCATCCAGCCGTCGCCACGGCAGTGGAATGACACGGGGTGGTTCGGATTTTGCGGATGATCGAAAAGCGCGATGCCTTCCTGCGCAGCGGGGGTGATGGGTCCGCTGTAGTCCATCCAGCGCGCCGGCTTGCGAAAGCATGCAACCTCGTCCACGCCGCCCTCACTGTTGCGGATGGTGCCGCCGCCGTCGAGCACACCGATCGTCTTCGCCATGCGCACGCCGAGCATTCCAAATGGCGTCTCGCCGAGTGGCACATCGGCGGTGCGCGCTTCGAGTTGCAGGTCGAGCAGCAGCAGCCACTCGCGTCCGGCAAGCGGCTTCACGCTGATGCGGCGGCGGTCGTGCAGCACCGGCTTGCCTTCCTTGTCGAGCCACGCGTTTTCCGTCTCGGCAAAGGCCACGTCGTCCGCGTCCTCGTAGCGCAGCACGCGGAGGTGCGAGATGCGCCCGCCATGGTCGCTCCAAAAATCCGCGCCCCCGACAAACTGGTGCGAGAACCACACGGAATTGTGATGGCTGTGCGTCATCGGATCGCGCGGATGCCCCATGCGTGTGAGCGAGCGGCCAGACGGCCCGATCATGGGAAAGACGAACGGCCTGCGCTGATCCTGCGCGAAGTGAAAGCGCGCGATCTCCTCGCCGTCGCGCTGGAAGGAAACTTCGTCGCGCGGCTGCGGAACCGCCTGCATGCGGGGGACGGGCTTTGGCTCCGCGCCGAATGCAGCGACGGAAACCAGAAGAAGCGCCTGGAGGATGCGCAGCATGGGGCGAACGGCGAGAGCTAGTCCGTTACCGCGCCCTTGCTCGCGGTGCCCACGGTCTTCGCATATTTTGCGAGGACGCCGCGGGTGTAGCGCGAGACCGGGGCTTTCCATTTTGCGAGGCGCTTTTCGATTTCGCCTTTTGCGAGGTCGAGCGTGAGGGCGCGCTTGGCGGAATCAATGATGATCGGGTCGCCGTTCTTCACGACGGCGAGCGGACCGCCGAGCGCGGCTTCGGGCGTGATGTGGCCAACGACGAAACCATGCGAGCCGCCGCTGAAACGTCCATCCGTAATCAGCGCGACATCTTTGCCGAGGCCTTTGCCCATGACGGCGCTCGTGGGCGAAAGCATCTCGCGCATGCCGGGGCCGCCGACGGGGCCTTCGTGGCGGATCACGATGACGTGGCCCTTCCTCACGCTGCCATCGAGGACGGCCTTCAGCGCGTCCTGCTCGTTTTCAAAGACGATGGCCTTGCCGGCGAATTTCTCGCCTTCCTTGCCGGAGATCTTCGCGACTGCGCCACCGGGGGCGAGGTTGCCGTAGAGCACGACGAGGTGGCTGTCCTTTTTGATCGGGTTCGACATCGGGCGGATGACTTCCTGGCCCTTCGGATATGCTTTCACGCGCTTCAGATTTTCCGCCAGCGTCTTGCCGGTCACGGTCATGCAGCCGCCGTGGAGCAGGCCCTCGTCGAGCATCATTTTCATAAGCGGAGTCTGGCCGCCGATGGCGACGAGTTCGCTCATGAGGAAGCGTCCGCTCGGCTTGAGGTCGGCGAGCACGGGGATTTTTTTCCCGATCTTGGTGAAGTCATCGAGTTCAAGTTTCACGTTGGCGGAATGCGCCATCGCGAGAAGATGCAGCACGGCATTCGTCGAACCGCCGAGCGCGATGACGATGGCGATCGCATTCTCAAATGATTCACGCGAAAGGATGTCGCTCGGGCGGATGCCGCGCTTGATCATCTCGACGACGGCCACGCCTGCGCTGCGCGCGTCGGCGGCCTTTTCCTTCGACACGGCGTTCTGTGCGGCGCTGTTTGGCAGCGACATGCCGAGCGCCTCGATGGCACTCGCCATCGTGTTCGCGGTGTACATTCCGCCGCATGAACCTGCGCCGGGGATGGCATTTTCCTCGATGAGCGCAAGTTCGCGATCATCGAGCGCGCCGGCGGCATGCTGGCCCACGGCCTCGAAGCACGAGACGATGTCGAGCGGCTTGTCGCCGAGCAGCGCGGCGCGTTCACGGTTCAGGCGTTTTTCCGCGAGGATGCCGGTGATGCAGCCGGGCAGGATCGTGCCACCGTACACAAACACGGCGGGGCGATCCAGCCGCGCCATCGCGATGAGGCAGCCGGGCATATTCTTGTCGCAGCCGCCGATGGCCACGAGGCCGTCGAACTGCTCGCAACCCATCACGGTCTCGATGCTGTCCGCGATCACTTCACGCGAGACGAGCGAGTATTTCATGCCCTCGGTGCCCATCGAGATGCCGTCGGAAATCGTGATCGTGCCGAAGATGATCCCCTTCCCGCCCACGGAATTCACGCCCGCCTCGGCCTGCCGCGCGAGGCCGTCAATGTGCATATTGCAAGGCGTGACCATGCTCCACGTACTCGCGATGCCGACCTGCGATTTCTTGAAATCCTCGCGGGCAAAACCGACCGCGTGGAGCATCGCCCGGCTCGCGGCGCGCTCCGCGCCGTCCACGACTTGGCGTGACCATCGGCGGTGAAGTGACCCAGGGTGCTTGGACGGTTCTCGGCTCATATTTTTGTAAAAGGGCGCGCACCTTAGCGGCACGCGCGACGCATGGCAAGGACAGGGCGCGACAGGACCAGGGCGCGGACATCCGACATCCGACATGCTCTGTAGAAACCATCATCAGGAAGAGGTCGCGCCGTTGCGTGATCCAAAATCAGTGGCTCACCGCATTGCACCGATCATTTCTACAAAAGCACATCCGCCATTGATCATTCTGCGCTTATCCGGTGGCGTGACAAACCGCATGAGCCTAGGTGCGCAAACGCGGTGGAACGCGACCTCCTGCGGCAGCAAGTTTTGTCACGCAACCGAATCGGCATGGTTCATTCGCCCCATGACGGCACCCGCGGGCGCGAGTTCCGGATGGACGATGGCGGATGTTGAAGTCCATTTTCCCTTTTCTCATGAGGCATCGTCTGTTTGATTTGCTGGTGTCTATGCCAGCCAAACGTATCATCACCGCTGCCCTGCCCGTCGTCCTCTTCCTCTGCGGCAGCCTCCGCGCGGACACCGTCAACCTGAAAAACGGCGACAAGGTGGAAGGCAAAATCCTCAGCGAGACCGATGCCGAGGTCACGGTGCGCGTGCAGGTCACGGCGACGATCAAGGACGAGCGCGTGATCAAGCGCGGCGAGATCGCGAGCATCGAAAAAGTGCAGCCGGACGAGGCTGCGTGGACCGCGGTGGCGAACCTCGCGCCCGGAAATGACTCGCTCGAGCGGGACGACTACGGACGGGTGACGGACGCCCTGCATAACTTCGTGACCACCTTTCCGCAGAGCAAGCACACGGCCGTCGCCCGGCAGCGGCTCGACCAGTTCATCGCCGACGAGAGGCGCGTGGCTGCCGGCGAGGTGAAGCTCGACGGCCAGTGGCTCACCAAGGAGCAGGTGCAGGAGGAGCGCGTGCAGGTCGCAGGGCACATCCTCTTCAACCGCATGAAACGCGCGTCGGCCGCAGGCCAACTGAGCGATGCAATGGCGACCTTTGCGCAGATGGAAAAGACCTTCCCCGGCGCTGCCAGCTACCCGGATGCAGTAGAGTTCGGGCGGCGGATACTGCCTTTGCTGAAGACCGCCGTGGAGCAGCGGCAGGCCCAGATGAAGCGGCGGCTCGACGATGAGAAGACCCGCCTCGCCGCGTCAAAGGGCGCGGAACACGACCAGCTCGACGCATTGATCAAAATGGAGCGCACGACGACCGAGGCGGCCATCGCGAACCTCGAAAAGGCGGGCGTGAAATGGCTCCCACTCCAGCCTGCGAACGAAAAGAGCCTCTCCTCGCTGACGTCGCTCGTGGCCTCGGAAACCACGCGCCTGAATGGATTGCCCGCGGACAAGATGCACGAGTCCGTGAAAGCCACGGAGCAGGCGGCTGCGGCTCTCGCACGCGGCAATCTCGATGCCGCGGAAAAGGCGCTCAAGGATGCCACCTCGGCGTGGTCGGCGAATGAACTCACGAAACGTCTTCAGGCGAAACTCGTGGAAGCACGCAAGGCGGCGTCCGCCACCAAGGCGGCGACTCCCACGCCCACTCCGCCGCCGCCCCCGACTCCAAAGCCAAAGCCAGCGTCTTCCTCGAACACAGCCGCGGCCGCCGCCCCGGTGCCGCAAGACGAGGGAACGCCATTTTACAAAAAACCGATCATCCTCATCGTGCTCGCAGCCGTCGTGTCGTTCGGCGTGATCGGCGGGAAGATGCTCGCCAAGAAACGTGCCGCCGGGGAAAGCGAGCCGGAATAAGAATCAGGACTCATTTTTTCGCCACACGCCACATGCCACGTTCCGCACAAATCCACCGCAAGACCGGCGAGACCGACATCCGCATCGCGCTCACCATCGAGGGCACCGGCAAGAGCACCGTCGCGACGAAGATTCCGTTCTTCGATCACATGCTCACGCTCTTCGCGCGGCACAGCCTCATGGACCTTGATGCGCAGGCCGATGGCGACATCGAGGTGGACTTCCATCACACCGTCGAGGACACAGGCATCGCGCTTGGGCAGGCGTTCGCCAAGGCGCTCGGCGACAAGTCCGGCATCCGCCGCTACGGCTCTGCCTACCTGCCGATGGATGAGACGCTCGCACGCGTCGTCGTGGACTTCAGCGGGCGGCCATTTCTCGAATACCGCGCACCGCAGGGAGTCGCGAGCATCGGCGCCTTTGCATTCCAACTCGTCGAGGAATTCATGCGCGCATTCAGCGTCCACGCCGGGTGCAATCTGCACATCGAAATCCTCTATGGCCGCGACGCGCACCACATGGCCGAGGCGATCTTCAAAGGCCTCGCAAAAGCGACCGACGCCGCGTGCCAGATCGATCGGCGGGTGACGGGAATCCCGAGCACGAAGGGGATGCTCTGAATTTAAGGTTTAGGATTTAAGATTTTTCCGGGCTCCACGATTAGCGCGGGATGATTGCCAAATCCTAAATCCTAAATCTTAAATCTTAAATTTCATGGTCGCCCTCATTGACTACGGCTCCGGCAATGTGCGCAGCGTCTTCAACGCGCTGCGGCAGCATGGTGCCGACGTGCAGCTCACCGCGGATCCTGCCGTCATCGCGCGTGCGGAGCGCGTGGTGCTGCCGGGCGTCGGTGCATTCGGCGACTGCGTGCGCGGGCTGGAGGAGCGCGGGCTTTGGAAGATCATGCAGGACGTGCTCGGCGACGGGCGTCCTTTCCTCGGCATCTGCGTCGGCTACCAGATGCTTTTCGAGGAGAGCGAGGAATCGCCCGGCGTGCGCGGCTTCGGATTTTTCCGCGGCAAAGTGCGGCGCTTCTCGACACCGGGAATGAAAGTCCCGCAGATCGGCTGGAACTCCCTCGACCTCGCACCGCATCCGCTCTGGACCGGGCTGCCTGCGGACCCGTTCGTGTATTTCGTCCACAGCTATTTTCCCGCGACGGACGCCGAACCCGCCGTGATCGCACGCAGCACGTACGGCGAGACTTTCGCCGCAGCAGCATCGCGCGGCAGCGTCGCAGGCGTGCAGTTTCACCCGGAAAAGAGCCAGACGGTCGGTCTCACGATCCTGCGGAATTTTCTCGGGGCGTAATTGGCCTTCAAGATCAGGGACGCACGCAACGGCGAATGCGTTGAGATCACTCATTCCGTCTTTCGGAATTGATCAGACTGCAGCGAGGCACGGAAGCGTCGTAGCGTCCTCCAGAAACGCCGGGCATTGCTTGGATGCGATTCGCTGGGCCAGCCCTTCGACGATTCCCGTCTCGCAACTCCCGAAGCCGGAGGCTTGATGGAAATTAGCTGCGGGTAACACCCCGGAACCCGCCCCACAAATCCATGCGCCCCGGCAGGGCGCGGGGACAATGCAAATCATCATCACCCTACGCGAACGACCGAGGTGCGAGACACCATTCTTGAGGTGAGCGCGTCTCCTCCAATGCGCAGCAACTCTGTGAGGCTCCAATAGTGATAACTTTGCGGTGGACGGAACCTGCTTATCCGAATCCTGCAAGACTGGCTCACTGACAACGACAGGCTCCGGCCTTCGCTCGCTGCCGAAGCCAGACAGGCACGCAGGAAATTGCGGAGCATCGTTCCCGACATTGTGTGGCGTATTCACGACGGGCGTAACGCCCGGAGGTTTGTCGGCGCGAGCTTTCAGAACCCGCGATCCGAATTCCCGCTCCCTTTTGCCACTTGGGGTTCATGACTGCAAAATGGCATGAGAGATCCGATCAGAGGGTCTGTGTTCCCGCGGCGGCTCAGTTTCAAACTTGATCAAATGTGTCTGTCGGCCTCAAAGCGGGCACTCCCTTTCACTCTCCATGAAAACACTGCTCACGCTCGCACTCACCCTTTGCCTCACTTTCAAGGCCCGCGCGCTCGATGCCCCGGCAGGCATCCGCAAGGCCGGCGAGCCGGTCACACTTTCGCTCCGTGCGCCGAAGGCAACCGAGGTGAAGCTGCGCGCACAGTGGTCGAAGGACGCCGTCGCACTGACGCGCGGCGATGACGGGACGTGGAGCGTGACGCTCGACGCGGTGCCCGCGGGCGTGTGGGAATACAGTTTCGATGTGGATGGCGTGAACGTGATGGACTCGAAAAACACGAGCTTCAAACCGCAGCGCGAGCCGTCGAAAAACATCCTGCACATCGCGTCCGCACCGCCCGCGCCGTGGGACTGGCAGGATGTGCCGCATGGCACCGTGCACCAGCACGGCTACGCATCGAAGACGCTCGGACGCGCGCGTGAATTGATCGTTTACACGCCGCCGGGCTACGAAAATTCCGGCGCGAAAAAATTCCCGCTGCTCGTGCTCCAGCACGGCTCGGGCGACAACCAGCGCGCGTGGGTGGAGCACGGCAAGGCGCACTGGATCCTCGACAGCCTCATCCACGAAAACAAAGCGCGCCCGATGGTCGTGGTGATGCTCGACGGGCACCCGCTTGGCGCGACGAGATCCAGCGAGCCTGCGAAACGCACGGAGGCGATGGACGCATTCCGCCGCGACCTGCTCGACGATGCGCTCCCGCTCGTGGAGTCGCTCTACCGCGTGGAAAAGGACGCCGCGCACCGCGCCATCACGGGCCTGAGCATGGGCGGCTGGCAGTCGCTCAGCGTCGGCCTCGGCAACATGGATCGTTTTGCGTGGGTCGGCTCATTCAGCGGCGTCCCGCCGCAGGAGGATGTGGCGGAAAAATTCCTCAGCGATCCTGCGTCCGCGAACGCCAAGCTACGCCTCCTGTGGATCGCCGTCGGCAAGGAGGATTTCCTGCGCAAGAAGAACGAGGACTTTGTCGCGGCGCTGAAGGAGAAAGGTGTCACGCACCGATGGGAACTCACCGAAGGCGCCCACGCCTGGCCCGTGTGGCGCGACTATCTCGCACAGTTTGCGCCGCTGATTTTTGTGGAGGCGAAGTAACCCGGGCCATCCTCCCTTGCGTGCAGGAATCATGCACGCGATCGCACGGAAAGCAGGCGAGGTTTGCGCTCGGCGCCATCGGTTCGCCGCTTCGCGCGTCTCTGGTGCTTTCAGCCCTGGTCCAGGCGGAATGCCCAAGGACAATGTCATTGCACGACGCTTATCGCGGCTCGCTATCAGTGCCATGCCGAGCATCTATTTCTGTTATCCAAACGAATTGGTATCCATGAGCAAGACCCGGCACGTTCCGCTCCATCCATGAACTACGACTACGACGCGATTCTCATCGGCGGCGGGCCTTCCGGTGCCACCGCAGCGGCGATTCTCGCGGAATATGGGCATCGCGTGCTGGTGCTGGAGCGCGACAAATTCCCGCGCTACCGCGTCGGCGAATCGCTGATCCCTTTCACGTTCGGCCCGCTGGAGCGCATCGGGATGATCCCGAAGATGAAGGCATCGCATTTTGTGAAAAAGTACAGCGTGTCCTTTGTCCAGCCGGACGGGAAACGCTCGCAGCCGTTCTATTTTTTCAACCGCTACGATCGCGAAACGATCGCCCAGACGTGGCAGGTGGTGCGCTCGGAATTTGACGTGATGATGCTCGACAATGCGCGCGAGAAGGGCGCGGAGGTGCGCGAGGAGACGACCGTGAACCGACTGCTCATGGACGGCGATCGCGTGACGGGCGTGGAGGTCACGGACCGCGCGACGGGGCGCACTTACGAGGTGCGCGCGCCGATCACGCTCGACTGCTCGGGCAAGGAGGCGTTTACGGCGAACAGGCGCGGCTGGCGCATCCCTGATCCGGAACTGAACAAGATCGCGGTGTGGACTTACTACAAGGGATCGAAGCGCGCGCCGGGGATTGACGAGGGGCAGACGACCGTGGCGATGATTCCGGAGAAGGGCTGGTTCTGGCACATCCCGCAGCACGGCGACATGGTGAGCGTGGGCGTCGTGGCTGAGGGGAAATATCTCACGCGCGGCGGAGTGAAGGAGCCGCGCGAGATTTTCCACCGGGAAGTGCAGGAGAACCTGTGGATCAAGGACCACCTGAGCGTCGGGAAATGCACGGGCGAGTATTTCATCACGAGCGAATACACGCGCTACTCGCGCCATTGCGCCGCGCCGGGGCTGCTGCTGCTGGGCGATGCGCTGGCGTTTCTCGATCCGGTCTTCAGCAGTGGCGTGCTGCTCGCGCTGAAATGCGGGCACCTCGGCGGCGAGGCAGTGCATGAGGGGCTCGTGAGCGGCGATCTTTCGCCCGCGCACTTCGCGCCGTACGGTGAAGCGATCCGCGAGGGGATCGAAAACATGCGCAAGCTGATCTATGCATTTTACGATCCGAATTTTTCCTTCCGCGAAGTCGTCCAGCGGCATCCGGCGGCCGCGGATCAAATCACCGACTGCCTCTCCGGCGACGTGAGCAAGGACTACTCGCAGCTCTGGGACTGGATCCGGGAGTTTGTCCCCCTCCCCGATTCGCTGCGCTACGGAGAGCCGTTGGCAGAGCATTCGTCATGATCGCCGCGCCGGTGGCCGGCAGCTCGCCGCGCGCACGGGCTCCGGCTCCGCGGCGGAATTTGAAAAGCTGATCAAGGAAGGACGCTGAGCAGGCGTTAAAAAAATAGCGGCGCTGAGTTCGGATTAACTTTCCGGTTTTTCATGAATTTCGGCGCTACTTATTGCGGCGCTTATTGAAATCGGCCATCGCCCGGGCGGCCTCGCGCGTCTCCACCTTCTCCTTCATGTCTTCGCGCTTGTCGTGCGCGAGCTTCCCCTTCCCCACGCCGAGTTCCACTTTCACCCGGTGCTCCTTCCAATAGAGCCGCAGCGCGATCAGCGAATGCCCGGCGACCTGGATTTTTCCGAAGAGCTTGTCGATCTCCTGGCGGTGCAGCAGCAGCTTGCGCCGGCGCTTGGGCACATGCTGCTCGTAGCTCGCCTTGTCGTATCCCTGGATGTCCAGATCGAAGAGCCACGCCTCATTGCCTTCGATGCGCGCAAAGGCATTGCTCACGTTTGCAAGCCCGGCGCGGATGGCTTTCACCTCCGTGCCCTTCAGCTCGATGCCCGCCTCGAAGCGATCCAGGATATGATAGTCCCGGAGTGCCTTGCGATTGACTGAAATGTCGCCAGCCATCGTGCTTCGCCGCCCGTTGTGCGGGCTGGCGCTATTCCTTCGCCTCTTCCACCGGCTTCAGCTCGTAGCTGAGCTTGCCGTCAATGATCTCCTGCAGCGCGATGTCCGCAAAACCCATGCGCGGGGTCACTTCGATCATCGGACGGTGTCCGGCAGAAAGTTGGCGGACGCGCTTCGAGACCATGTTCACGAGGAACGGAACATTCTGAATCTTCTTGGCGGCTTCATCTACGAGGTGGCTCATCATATCGGTATTTTGGCGGTTTCCCTTATGGAAAAAAGGGAGTGGAGGTTGCAGGCCGCGCGACGCTTTGTCAACGGGTGAATCACGGGATTTCCACGACTCCTCCGAGGAGTCCCGGACGGCGCAGGGGGATCTCCGAAAACCCATAGTCCTCGCGACGATCCGCCCCTACGCCGCGAGATTCACCGGGAGGTCGTACACGATGTCGCGGAGGCAGGCGACGAGGGCTTCGAGCCGCATCGTCTTCGGCAGAAAGCGCAGGCCGCCGACTTTCCTGCCAGGCGTGCCGATTTGCGGCTCGGTGACCGTGCCCGAGAGGAACACGATCGGCGTCTCGGAAAGAGCAGGCTCGGCCTGAAGCAGGATGGACACATCCGCGCCGTCGAGTCCGGGCATCTTGATGTCCATGAGGATCAGGTCCGGCAAAAAATCCTTCGCCACGGCGACCGCGCGGGCGGGATCGTTTTCCGTCTGCACGGAAAAAACGCCCAGCGTCTCCACGGCGATTTTGAGGACGTCCGTGAGTTCGGGGTCATTGTCCACGATCAGGATTTTTTTCTCGTGCATGATAGCGAAGGGTGGTGCGGCACATCTGTGAGCAAGCGCGATACCATCCGGGCAGGTAATTGCCGAAGTGGAGGCTGGCTGGATGATGACGCTCCGGCCTCGGAATCCGACGGAAACACCGTCGCGGACACAGGCCGTTCAGCCACCGGCACCTTCCTTGTGCATTCAAAAATTCCGCATTTGCGCCGTGCGCCGCCGTCGCTTTAACTCCGCGCCCTTTATGAAAATCGTCCTCGCATATTCCGGCGGCCTCGACACGAGCGTGCTGCTGACCTGGCTCAAGGAAACCTACCGCGCGGAGATCATCGCATTCTGTGCCGATGTCGGGCAGGAGGAGGAACTCACGGGGCTGGAAGAGAAGGCGTTCAAGACCGGTGCAAGCAAGTGCTACATCGAAAACCTGAATGAGGAATTCGCGCGCGATTTCATCTTTCCGATGATGCAGGCGGGCGCGATTTACGAGGGGCAATATTTTCTCGGCACGAGCATCGCGCGTCCGTGCATCGCGAAGAAGATGGTGGAGATCGCCAAGCGCGAGGGTGCGGATGCGGTGGCGCACGGAGCGACGGGCAAGGGCAATGATCAGGTGCGCTTCGAGCTCACCGCGGCGGCACTCGCGCCGGAACTCGAAGTGATCGCGCCGTGGCGGCAGGATCGTTTCCGCGAGGAATTCCCCGGACGCGCGGAGATGATCGCGTATGCCGAGAAGCACCACATCCCCGTGCAGGC
>JANXZI010000428.1 GCA_025355595.1 Spartobacteria bacterium | reverse complement strand
CTGCGCTGCTCGGCCTCGCCGGCTTCGCGCGCTTTCTGAACGATTTCGGCGGCCTGCTGCACGGCACGCTGGCTTTCGCGCTCGGAGAGCTGCTTGGCCGCGGCGCGCGCGTCCTCGATGAACTTCGCAGCTTCCACGTTCGCTTTGCTGCGAATTTCCTCGGCAACTTTTTGCGCGTCGGAGAGCTGTGTTTTGATTTGAGCCGCATTCTTGAGACTGTCGGCGATGGTCTGCCGGCGTGCTTCGAGCACCGCGAGGATCGGCTTGTAGGCGAAGCGATGCAGCAGGAATGCGACGATGCTGAAGCTGATGATCTGCGAGAGCAGCCCCCAGCCGTTCAGTCCGAACGTCTGTTTGATCTGGTCCAGCGGACCGCCGGCATTCGCAGCGGCAGGCGCGGCATTTGCGAGGAAGGCGAAAAGTGTCATGGCAAAAATATCGTGTGGGAAACTGACGCGGAGCCGTCGCCGGCCCCGCGCCAATGAAGCGTTACTTCGCGAGGTAAATCGCGAAGAAGATGATGCCTTCCGCAAGCGCCGCGAAAATGATCGCGACGTTACGAACAGCACCTGCGGCACCCGGATTGCGTCCGGTGGCCTCGGCGGCTCTCGCGCCGATGAGACCCACGCCGATGGCCGAGCCGAGACCGGCGAGGCCAACGTGAAGATTGCTCATGATTTCAGCGACTGGTAGGTTCATGTGGTTTCCTGTGTTGTTGGTTTGTTTTTCCCAGCCGTCTCCACTCACATGGATGGTCCGACGGCCGAAATTGTTTGGTCAGTGATTTGCGTGGGCTTTTTCGCCGGGTTCCTCTTCGTGCGTGCAGATGAGGAGGGTGAAGACGGACGTGAGCAGCGTGAACACGAGCGCCTGCACGAGGCCGACGAGCAGTTCGAGAAAGTAAAACGGCACGGGAATCAGCCAGCCGAGGGAGGGCACGAGATTTTGCATGGACTCCAGGATGTTCTCACCGGCGAACACATTTCCATACAGACGGAAGCTGAGCGACACCGGGCGGAAAAGAATCGAAACCACCTCGATGAGGCCCACCATGAAGAACACCACGATGAGGAACACTTTCATGAAGCCCGTCTCGCTGCCCTTCGACGCGAAGAGATGCTTGATGATGCCCCACCCGCCCGCGACCACACCCGCGGGGCCGGTCTTGCCGTGCGCGTTCTCGCGCACCGCCCAGATGATCCAGAAGGCAAAAAATGTCAGCGCCATCGCCGCGGTCATGTTCAGGTCCGCATTGCCGCCGCGCAGGAGGGGACGATCCAGATGAAAGAAACCCTGAGCATCGTGATGACCCATGCCGACCGTGCCGACGCCGGGGATGAGGCCGAACCAGTTTGTGAACAGGATGAAAATGAAGATCGTCGCGAAGAACCAGAACGTGATCTTGATCAGCTTCGGCCCGAGGATTTCGCCGAGGAAATTGTACAGCCCTTCGACAAGCAGCTCCCAGAAATTCTGCGCGCCGGACGGCACCTCGTGCGCCGCCTCCGCCGCCGAGCGGATGCGTTTCGTCGCGATCTGTGCGAACACGATCACGCTGAGCGCGACGATCCAGGTGATGATCATCGAGTTGTTCACCGGGAGCGGCCCGATGTGGAAAAGCACCGGCGCAGCATTCGGCAGCCCGTGGTGTTCAGCTTCGTGCGCCGCGGCCACGGCTGCGTGTGGCGGCGCGGCATGTTCCTCGGCGGCATTCGCCGTGGTGATTACGAAGGAGAGCACCGCGCACAGCAGGACGAGGATCGCCGCGAAGGAACGGTGGGATTGTCGAAGTGTGCTGAGTGCTGCAGGTTTCATGGCGTGCGCTTCATCCGGGGACGATCCAGAGGTGCATTTGCGAAAAGACGGGGGACGCAAACGAACGCGGCGGGATCTGCCGACGGGCGAAAAATGGACGCACAGAAAAGTCTGTCATCTGATGCGAAGCAAGTACTTTGTGAAATTTTTCACAAAGTCCCGAACTCACCGTCAAGCCACCCTCGTGCCCGGCGACTGCACTACCCGCCCGCCGACGGCAGTTCCACGATCTGAAACCAGTGTCTCTCCAGCGTCTGCAGCGTGTCCACGATCGCCTCGAATGTCACCGGTTTGACGATGTAGCTGTTCACGCCGAGGTCGTAGCTGCGGAAGACGTCGGCGTCGTCCTTCGAGGTGGTGAGCACCGCGATCGGGATCTGGCTGAGCGTCGGAGTGTTTTTGATTTCCTTCAGCACCGTGCGCCCATCCTTCCGCGGCATGTTCAGATCGAGGAGGATGAGGCCGGGCCGCGGGGCGTGAGCTGGCGGCGCGAATTTCCCCCGCGCGTGCAGGTAGTCCATGAGTTCCTCGCCATTTTCCACGAAGAGCAGCTCATTGATCAGGCGCGCATCCTTCAGCGCCTCTGCGGTCAGCAGTCGGTCGCCGGGTGCGTCGTCGGCCATGAGAATGGTGATGGGCGTGGGTGCAGTATTCATCGCGGGAAAGAAACGTGGGGCGTTTTTGGAGGACGCAAACTGTGCATTTATATTCAAACTGACAATCAAGTTCCTTGCGCAATATCCAAACTCACCATGGAAAGCGGCAGCGGAAAACTTGGTGGCGAGTGTGGCGGAGGGGGCGAGATTCGAACTCGCGGGACCTTGCGGCCCGTCGGTTTTCAAGACCGATGCATTAGACCACTCTGCCACCCCTCCGTTTCGGCGTGCATATTTCGCATACGTGCCATCCGCTGCAACTGCAATGTCGCGCGCCGTGCGCTACGCCCCGGGAATCGCGTGCTCCAGCAGATCCGCGAGCGCCGATGCCGCGCGCGCGCCCGTCTCTATGACCTCGGCGTGCGCGAGCGGCGCGGCGTTCAGTCCCGCGGCCCAATTCGTGAGGCACGAAAATCCCGCGACTTCGAGCCCGAGCGCGCGTGCCTGAATTGCTTCGAGCACCGTGCTCATGCCGACCGCGTCCGCGCCGAGCTTTTGCAGCATCCGGATCTCCGCAGGTGTCTCGTACTGCGGGCCAAGCAGGCCGGCATACACGCCGTTGTGCAGTGTCATGCCGCG
>JANXZI010000426.1 GCA_025355595.1 Spartobacteria bacterium | reverse complement strand
GCCTTTGCGCAGGCGGTCGGAGAGCCAGTAGGTTTCGTTCGCGGGCACGGTGAGGCCGAGGAGCTGCCCGACCCGGCGCAATTCCTCGCCGGTGAATTCTCCCGGCACCGCGTCGGCGAGGCCAAGCACGTCGTCGAGGCGCATGTTGGGCTTCGATTTCTCCGTGAGGTCGGCGAGCATCTTGCCGAAAATCTTGCGCGCGATGTCCGGCGGCATCTGCGCGAGTTCCGCGCGGATTTTTCCCCAGTCGCCGGAGCGAAAAAAATAGAAGAAGCGATCCGACACCGTCAGCGTGGACGGATTCTCGGTGCCGTTTTTTTCGAGGGTCATGAAAATGTGCGTGAGATCCCGCGCGAACTTGTGCGTGAGGATCTGTTCGAGCTGTTTGATCCATTTCGGATCCGGCGGCGGTGGTGCGGGCGGCGTCACTGGCGGTGCTGGATCGACGGCTGCCGGGGCCGGGGGCGTCGTCGGTGCGGTGGGCTGCTGCGCGTGCGTCACGGCGAGCAAGTTGAACACACACGCGGCGGCGGCGAGGCTCAGTGAAGGACGATGAAGATGGAGTTTCATTGGATCTCGAAATGTGAGCTACTTTTGTCCGGCAGACGTTGCTGGCTGGATGGCAATCTCGCCTCTGCCCGGAATGGCGGAATAGATCACTGCGCCATCGCGCACCGCGACCGTGGTCTTGTTGGCACCCTGGGTGACGACGCAGTTCTTCCAATCAACAGGCACCTTCGTGGAAATGGTAAGTGGCAAATCATACAGCGCAGGATCGACCTTGCAGGTCAGTTCCAGCCGGATGCTGTCCTTGTCCGCGCGCAGCACCTTGATTTCAGCGCTCTGGCGCTCGGTTACATATTGATGCCAGGAGACAACATCGGCGACCCAAACCTCCTCGCGGGTCGCCTCGAGTTTATCCAGCAATGCGGTGAACCAATCCACCGGAGTGACCAGCCAGTCGCCGCCGACACCGTGCATCACGAGCTGCACCATGTCTCCCTTCGCGAGCGCCCTGTCCACCGCGCCGACAGTCTCCGCGGCGGAATGATAGTTAATCGGCGGCCCGGCAAAGGGCGGACGATCGACGAGGTGATGCTTCGCCAGCGCGGCCTCCTGCTCTTCCTTCGTCACCTTCCACGGCACTCCGCCCGGCCTTCCCCACCCGAGCAAATACGGCTGCTGCCGCTCGGGATGCAGCGCGTAGAGCACTTCGTTGCATTTTGCGAGTTCCGGTTCGAGCTGCTCGGCATTCTCCACGCCCTTGTGGGTGAAGGTGTGATTTGCCACCGACACATAGGGACTTTTCGCTGCCGCCTCCCATTTCGCCTTGGTGTTCGTCCACACGCCGTTGCCTGTGACGAGATAGAAATTCCCGACGATCTTCCGCCTATCCAGCTCCGGCACCACGTTCGTGAGCTGACTCGGCGCGCTGTCGTCGAACCCGAGCATCACGCACGCCTTCTTGCCGTCTTTCCATTTCAAGACCCGTGCAATCGTCTCAGCCTTGCCATCGGATTCCGCAGCCGCAGCCGGAATTTTGGAAAACAGGGCAAGTCCTGTCACGGACAATGCCAGGGTGATAGCTGTCTGGCGGCGGAAAAGTGGAAGGATGGATAGCTTCATAAGGATTGGAAGTTGACGGTTAGAGTTACAGCCATGCGCAGTTATATGCAGAGGCTAGGAGCCATTGGTTTGCAGCTTTTGAAACTCCTGAAATCCCGCGCGTCCGTCCTGTTTCGGGCCGGGCTTTGGGCCGGGGCCGGTTCCTCCGAGCGCGGCGGCTGCGGCCTTTCCTTTGTCCGTCGGCGTGCCTGTGCCCTCGTGTTTGAGTTTCAGCGCCGCCTCGAGGTTTTGCAATTTCGCGGCGTTGATTCCCGCGACACCCTGCACCGCTTGCACCGCCGCGACTGGCGGCGGCGGGACGTGCTGCACCGGCGGAATCACCGCATGACCCTCCGCCATCACTCCGTTGATCGTGTCCACGCCGTCCACTTTGTTCACACCCTTCGCCGCAGTCCCCGCGACTGGCGGCGGGACGACGGGCTGCACGGGCGGGAGCACGGTCTGGCCGTCAGCCTTCACGCCATTGATCGTGTCCACACCATCCACTTTGTTCACGCCCTTCGCCGCAGTCCCCGCGACTGGCGGCGGGACGACCGGCTGCACGGGTGGGAGCACGGTCTGGCCGTCAGCCTTCACACCGTTGATCGTATTGACGCCGTCCACCTTGTTCACGTCCTTCGCCGTGTTCATGGTGCCGGTCTCGACGTTTTTGATCTTCTGCACGGCCTCCTGCTTCACGCCTTTCACGCCCTCGACGGCCACGGGTGCGGGCGATTTTTCCTGCGCGTTCACCACCGCGCTGAGAAAAATCCAAAACAGCGCGTTGAATGTTGGACGTTGGACGTTTCGCGCGAGCGCTCATGGCGTTCTCCTTTGCATGGTTTTCTCAAATTCAGCCTCCACGCGCCGCTCGTATTGCGCGAGCGCGGCAGGCTCCTGGTGCTCCGCGAGGTAACGAAAAATCTGCCGCGTCCGCTCGGCGTAAGGCCGCCATTCCTCCTCGGGCGCACCGTTCGTCTTCAGCAGATAGGTCGCGTAGTAGTGCGCCTTGCCGAGCATCTCGCGGATGGCGCGCGTGACCTTTGCATCGTCGCCGTGAACCTGCGCGGCCTCGCGCAACAGGGCTGTGAGGTCCTCGATGGCCCCGACGATGTCGAGCATCTCCAGCCGCGCCTTCGCCTTCGCGAGACGGATCTGATGCTTCACGAGCGGCACCTCGTTCGCGGGCAATTCCGTCGCGAGCTTGTCGTATTCCTCGATGATCGTCTCCCAATCCGGCTCCTTCACGACTTCGAGCGCGCGAATCTTTGCGACATGCACGCGCGCCTTTTCGCGGGCGATCTGATTTTGTCCTTCATTGAAATGGTAATACACCACGGCCACCGGGAAGAGCAGCCAGAGCAGGGTGAAAAACTTTCTCATCGCGAGGACATCACGCCTTCCTTCGTGCGCGCACCTTTCACGTCCTTGCGTCCCGCGACTTTCCAATCGCTGCCGAAATACTCCAGCGCCAACGGGATCAGCGCGAGCACCGCGGCGCCGAGCACCATCGCGAGCACCGCAAGTTCTTCGAGGCTCAGTCCGCGTTGCGGCGGCGGCACCGTCACCACGAGATCGCCGAGCGCCGTCGTCGGCAGATGCTTTTCATTCACGTCGAAATACGTGCCCCGCAGCGCGGACGCCACATTCTGCAAAGTCTCCGGCTCCTGCCGCGACTGATGCCCGTCAATGAATGTCCCCTTGTGCGGATTGCCGACGCCGAGGACGAAAACTTCCTTCACCGACTTCGGACGCGGTAAGATCGGCACGAGCGGCACCGTGTCGCCATCCGTGCAAATCACGAGCCGCGTGCTGCCCTCGGGAAAATCCTGCACGAGCTTCACCGCCGCATTGAGCGCCTGCCCGAGATCCGTCTGGCCAAGCGGCATCGCGTAGGTCACGGGCAGCCCGTTGAGGACGTTGCGCACGAGTTCCGGGTCGCGCGCCTCCATCACCACCGGCATCGAGTCCGTGTAAAATGCGATCACGCCGAAGCGCAGATTCCCGCTCACGCGCTGGAGGATTCCCTCGACGACATCGCGCATCCGGTCCTGCCGCGACACTTTTCCGTCCGGCCCCGCGTCCGTGATGTACATGCTCGGCGAAAGGTCCGCGACGAACACCACCCGCGTCGCCTCCTTGCTCCCGTCATTCTTCCCGCCCTCTGCCGGCGTGAGCTTCAGCATGAGCATCGTCGCGAGTCCCCATGTGAAGGCCGCGAGCGAAAGTGAACGCAGGAACGGCACCACGCGCGTCCACCGATGCGGCGTGCCCGTGGGGCCGAATGCCAGCCGCCCGACCGCACGGATGCGGCGCACATGCAGCCATTCGGCGAGCGACGCGAGGAGCAGGACGGCGAGGGCGGAGACGAGCGGAATCAACGGGCGAGGAATGCGAACCGCTGCGCGCCATTGCAAGAGGCAAACAACGAAAAGCTGCGGAACGCGCAGGGCGTCGGATGGGTGTCGGAACGAAACACCCCTGCTACACCCGCGAAGCCGGAGCATATTTGCGGAAACTCTGCGGGAATTGCGGCGCACCGTGTGATGCTCTCCCGAGCGCGCCTGCGCTCCCCGCCATCCCACCGCCGTCGCCCATCCTCCGCACGAGGTTGGAAAACCTCGCCTACGTGCGCTCACACGAGGCTGCCGATCCGGAGAAGACGCAGCGCCGGTTCGCCGCTCGCGCGCGACTGCGCGAGGTCCGCGGCGAACTCCGCCACCCAGTCATTCGCCTCACCCGGATCGATCAGCATCTGCTGCACGCGCCAGTGCTGCTTGTCCTCAGCGACGGTCACATAAGTATGCCGGCTGTTCCGCGCCTCCGGGTCGAGGCGGATTCGCGAGCGAGTCGCAGCATGAGCAGCGAGCGCCTGCCGCAGCAGCTCGGCCGTCCATGCTTCGCCGTCGCAGGAGGGGATCAAAGTGAGCGCATCCTCGAAGTTGCCGCGGACGATTTCGGCGAGGAACGCAAACACGCGGTTGCGGATCGCCGCCGTGAATTTCTTCGCATCGCGCGTGATGTCGCGCAGCGCGTCCTCGCTGCCGGGCGGGCGC
>JANXZI010000401.1 GCA_025355595.1 Spartobacteria bacterium | reverse complement strand
TGCCATCGGGACCGCTCTTGCCATCGGGAGCGGACTTTCTCACCATCCGATGATAGGCCACGCGCCTCCACGGGTTTGGCACGGCGGCGACGGCAGCGGTGACGATTTCCGGCACGGTGGCCTTGGGGGCGACGCGCGCGGCGGCGTTCACGATAAAAAGAACGTCGCCGGGCGAAGACCGGACGGCTTTGAAAACGATGGCCGAGACTTGTCTCTTCGTCGCATTCGGGCCGAAGGCGCGGATCGCGGCGGCGGTGTCCGCGGCGATGTGCGAATTATGTATCGCGGTGGCGGCGGATGCGGGCGGCACGGGGCGGTCGAGTGCGAAGCTGCCCGCGGCACCGCCAAGGCTGAGGCTGAGGAGAAGCGTGGAAAAGAATTTTTGGGTCACGGAGGTCACAGATGGAAGCATGTTGTCGGCCAAGATTTGAATTGTCAACATGTCCTCCTTCCGGCACAGGCTCTTCTTTCACAACCGTGACAATTTTGAAACTACCCACAATCCCCGCCACCAAATTTTTATCAGCGACCGCCCTTGCGCTGGCGTGCCTCGCTGGAACCTCGCTGCACGCGCAGGAATCCATCCGGCCCTCGTCCATCAGTTCGCTCGCGGCGGATGCGCGGCAGGAGCAGGCGCTGAAGACGCGCGGCGATTTCATGAAGTTTGGCCCGGTGAATGTGGATGCCTCGGCGGAGATGGGCATCGAGGTGAATGACAACGTGGGCCTTTCCGAGAACAACCGGAAGAGCGACGTCATCTTCCGTCCGCGCGTGAATTTGGACGCGGAATGGCGCGTGAGCCGACTGAATACCATCCGCCTCGGCATCGGGCTGAGCTATGCAAAATATGCGAATAACTCGACGCTCGACACGCAGGCGCTGCTGCTCGAACCGGGAACGCAACTCGCCTTCGACGTGTATGTCGGCGAGCATTTGCGGTTGAATTTCCACGACCGGATCCAAATCTCACAGAACCCGATTGACGAGACGGCACTGAGCAATGTGCAGCGTTTCGCGCGTGTGCAGAATTCCGTCGGGGTGACTGCATTCGTGCGCTACCCGGACCATGATTTTGTGTTCGGCTACGATCACTTTAACTATAACACGCTGTCCTCCGAGTTTAACTACTTGGACCGCACAGAGGAGCAGTTTTTCCTCAGTGCGCGGCGTCGGGTGAGCGATGCGCTGGGCGTGGGTGTGGAGGCCAGCGCGGCGCTGATCCACTATTCCGAGCACGTGAATAGCGACGCGACGACGTGGACGGCAGGCGCGTTTGCCGACACGACTCTCTCGCAATACACGAAGCTGAAATTGAGCGGCGGGTATCAGGACATGAGCTTTGATGGCAATGGATCGAATCGGGATGCGAGCCATTTCGGGAGTTGGTATGCGAACCTCGCCGCGGCGCAGCGCCTCACACAATATCTCAGCCACACCCTCACCGTCGGACGCGAAGCGCGACTTGGTCTTTCGGTGAATTTCGCCGACTATGTCTTTGCCCGTTACGCTGCCATCTGGCGGATGAATGACATGATGACGTGGGGCTTCGACGCCTTCGTGGAGGATGCGAAGGAATCCGGCGGCGCGGCACTTTCCGCAGAGCACGCGTTCCGATGGGGTGGCGGGGCCTCGCTCGGGTTCAAGATTTCCAGCCGCACTTCGCTCGGTCTGCGGTACTCGTACGTGAACAAGGATTCCGATCTGGCGCTGCGTAGTTACTATCAGAATTCTGGCACCATCAGTCTGAGCTACCGGTTCTGAGAAAATGTTCCGGCGTCTTATCCAGATTCTCGCGCTTGCGGCCCTGGCCCTCGCACTCACTGCGCCGACCACGCTGCACGCGCAGCAATCCGCCGGTCGTGATCGTTCTGAGTTGCCCTCCGCCGCCGGCATGGTCGCGGGCACGACTTCGATGGATGTGCTGGATAATTCCCGCAAGCTCGGCGCGGGCGACCGCCTCAGCTATCGTGTCGTGCAGGAAAAGCGCGCGCCACTTTCGCTCATGGTCACCGACAGCGGCGAAGTCGAAGTGCCGCTGATCGGCCGCGTGCGCGCGGGCGGGCGCACGTGCAGGGAGCTCGCGGAGGCCATCAAGCCGGTGCTTCAGAAGGAATATTTCATCCACGCGACCGTCATCATCGGGCTGGATTCGGCGAGCGCGAAATCGCGCGGCACCGTGTACGTGAGCGGCCAGGTGCGCACGCAGGGCAGCATCGAGATCCCCGCGGAGGAACGTCTCACCGTGAGCAAGGCCATCCTGAAGGCCGGCGGCTTTGCGGA
>JANXZI010000380.1 GCA_025355595.1 Spartobacteria bacterium | reverse complement strand
CTGAAACTCGGCGACGGCGCTTTCCCACTGCACGATGGCCTCGGGGGCGAATTCGAGGAACTTGCCAAGGACGGCGAGGAGCGCCTCGGGCTGGTCGAGCGGCACGTCGGCGATGCGCTGGCCGTGCTGGTAGAGGACGGCGCGGCGCGGCTCCCAGAAGAGGAGGTTTTCCGTGGGGTAGCCTTTCTCGATCTTCGCGCGGATTTCCTTGTTCAGGTCGTCGCCGGAATCCTTCGCCTCCCAATGGCCGTGCTGGAGCCGGAAGAGATCCATGAGTGTGCCATCGGGCTGGATGCGACGCCCGCCCTTGCCGCGCATGGAGTGCTCGGGGACGAGTTTCCAACCGAAGGGTTTCGCCGCGGTTTCGAGGAGCGTGGCGAAGGCGGTCTTCACCGCGAGTTCATGCGTCGCGCCGAGCGTCTTAAAGGCGGCGAGCGATTCGTAGTACGCAAGGACGGCCTTGTGACTTGGGCGAAGAGTCAGGCTCGGCATTGGTGCGGGGGTTGTAAGCGGGTGTGTTGCCGCGTGGCAATGCGCGCGTGGAAATTTTCCAGTCACATGGCGCGACACTCTGAAAAAAAGCAGATGTCTTTTGCCATAAACCCATAAATCTGGCAGGTTCGGCGGAATGAAGACGACACTCGAAATCCCCGACGAACTGTATCGGCAGGCCAAGATTCAGGCCGCGCATGAGAACCGTAAAATGAAAGACCTGGTGACCGAGGGATTGCGGTTGGTGCTCGGGCTGACGAAGAAAACTGCATCGCGCCACCTGCGGCGTATGACGAGAGCCCCCGTGACGATCCGCAGGGGCAACGTGATTCGGGCATTGTCGAACGACGAGATGGCAAGACTGCTTGAACGCTCGGGCGAGCAGCTGCCGTGAAGTTCCTCGCCGATGTGAACGTGATTTTCCCGCTGCTGGTGAGCCGTCATCAGCACCGGAAAAAGGCGCTGGAGTGGTTCGATTCCGCCGCAGTCGGCGATGTGGTGATCAACCGTCTCGCCCGCCTCGGTGCTCTGCGCCTGCTCTGCAACGCGCAGGTGATGGGTGCGGATGTCCTGCAGCCGAAGACCGCGCTGGCCGCGCTGCAAGTGCTGGAAGCGGACGAGCGGATCACCCTGCTGCACGAGCCGGATGGTTTGGACGAGTTGCTCAAAAAACTCGCGTCACCCTGCGCAACGACGCCGAATCTTTGGACGGATGCGTATCACGCCGCTTTTGCCGTGATGGCAGGGCTGCAACTCGTTTCGTTTGACCGTGGATTCTCAAAATTCCGCGGCCTTGATTTCCTGCTGCTCGAATCGGGCACGACTGAATGAACACGCGGAACGGAGCGCGAGGCAGGCGAGTTCCGTAGTATACTGACGCCCCAAAAATGGGGTGATTCGTGCAGGCTCGGGCTGAAGGCTAATCGTGCTGGAATCAAGTATCCATGCAGGTTTTCGGTCTGCTGACGACTCCCGCCGATTTGGGCTAAAATGCCCCGAAAGCGCTGTAAACGAGACGCTCTACCGCTGAGCTAACTGCCCGATCTGCCTAACTATTCGTGGACGATGACCGGCGTGCCGACTTGCGAATTCTGATAGAAATGTTCCGCCATCACCCTCGGCAGCCGCACGCAGCCGTGCGAGGCAGGATAGTTCGGGACATAGCCTGCGTGCAGCCCGTAGCCGCCGGTGAAACGCAGAAAGAATGGCATTTTTGCCCCCTTGAATGAGCAGCCCTCGGGCGTGGGCATCTTGCTTGTGTCCACATTGCTTTTCACCACATCGCCGCCCTCGCCGATGAAGCTCCCATACAGGTTCGACTCGTGATTCAAGTCCTTCTGAGTCACGGCAAAGTTTCCGACCTGCGTGGCAAATTGGCTTTTTCCCGTGCTGCACTTCGTCTCGCCGATGCGTACATCGCCACGGTAAAAATACGCGCGCTGGCTGCCCAGAACGACCTCGATCCTCGGCGCACCCTTGGCTCCCGTGTCATTCCAAGTGTAAGGCGGCGCGGGCTTTGCCGGATCGGGCTTGGGCTTGGGCGGCGGCGGCTTGGTGGCACAGCCGACCAGCGCGCTCATCGCGAAGGCCGCGGGCACGAGGGTGGAAAAGTTTTGTTTTTTCATAAACGGGCGGTGAAGCTAGCGCGAACTTGCTCCTTTGCAACGACTTCGTGCCGACATCGTGCTCCCCGCACCGGGCCCTGCAAACCACCGGAGCGCCTCCCCTACCATACGGACAAACTATAGTGAGAGCTAACAAGATATCACTTGAGCTTAGTGGGAACATGAATGATATATTCACTCCTATGTCATTACCATCCCGCATCGAACTGTACAAAGAAGCAATAGCCATCGAGCAGGAGCGCGCAGCCCTGCAATCCAAGCTCGATCAATTGCAATCGCGGCTCGCCTCCCTCAGCGGCTCCCTTATTTCCAAGACTGGAACCACACCCGCGCAAGCCGCCATCAAAGCCTCCGCTCCCGCCGGCTCCGCAAGGAAACCGCGTGCAGGACGCGGGGAACTGAAGCAGCGCATCCTCGCCGCGCTCGCCGCGGCGGGCGATGCGGGCATGGCCGTCCGGGATCTCGCCACCAGGCTCGGCGCGAAGTCATCGGCGCTCCACTCATGGTTCCAGTTTGCGCGCAAGAGCATCAAGGGGGTCCGCAAGGCGGGCAGGGGCCGCTATCGTCTCGTCGGCGCAGCGCCTGCGACGGCACCCGCCGCGCCAAAAGCAAAGCTCGCGAAAGCCGGACCGAAACCCGCGCGCCAGCAGCGCGGCTATCTGTCGGTCGCCATCCAGGAAGCGCTGAAATCGGCCGGCAAGGACGGCATTGGCGTCCGCGATCTGGCGAAGTCACTGGGTCTGGATCCGCGCAACCTGTTCGTGTGGTTCTCCACGACCGGAAAGAAACTCAAGGCAATCAAGAAAGTCTCGCCCGGCCATTACCGATTGCAGGGTTAGTCATATCCAGCCCGCCCCGATCTGGCGGAGAAAATCATCAGGCAGTGTCGCATCCCCGGCGGCAGTGCCTGTTGGCTTTTTGCGAAAAATCAGCTTCGCGTGACGAAGGGATGCAGCGCGGGAACCGCCTCCCACACCCTGCGCGCCACGGCCTCGGGCGCATCGTTCCTGACCTCGACCTTCACCACACCGGGCTCACTCTGCGGATCCGGCTCCTGCACGGAGCCAAGCTGTGACGCCAGCAGCGATGCCGGAAAAAAATGCGTGTGCTGCTCCTCGCGGTTCAGCAGCCGTGCCTTCAGTATGTCCGCTGGCACATCCAGCCAGGCGATGACCACCTGTCCGCCGACCATGCGCGCCTCGTTCACATAGGTGCGGAAGCGATCCCGCGTCCGCCGGCGGATGCACGAACATGCGATGACCACGCTCTCCCCGCGCCGCCGCCATGCGATCATCCCGCCAATGATCCGCTCCGCCCAGTTCTGGCGATAGTCATCCGTGAGCGGCGTTCCGCTTTTCATCATCTCCACGGCCTCGCGGCTGTGATAGTCATCAGCATCAATCACCGGCAGGCTGAGTTCCCTCGCGATTTGCTCGGCGACGACACTCTTGCCCGAGCCGCTCGGCCCGGCAACGATCAGTGCATACCAGCGATCCCTTACGAGGACTTCGGACATCGTTCGCTCCTGATGATATTGGTTTCGCCCGGCATTAGCCTTTGGCGACCATTTCAATACTGATGCGCGGGCTTTTTCCACGTCCCGTCCACGACGACGGTCGTGATACCCACGCGCGAGTTATTCTGGATCAATTGCGCGATGCGTGTCGTCTCCAGCCGCACACAGCCGTGCGACGCAGCAAAAGTCGGCACCGACGGATAGAAATGAAATGCGATCCCGCGCGCAGGCACAAACCACGTCACATCCGTCGCCTCGTGGTGGCTGTTCAGATGCGGCGCAAATCCCGTGACCGTGAACGTGCCCTTCGGAGTGCAAGTGCTGCCATTGCGCCGACTCGTCGCCACGTCGTCGCAATTCAATCCGGTCAGCCCCGCGCCGGGCGAACTGCGAAACGGCCCGGTCTCCTGCGCGCTCGCATTCGGCCCCGCCCACATGAGCCTCACGGGATGATCCGGATCTTCGAGCCGTACGTTGATCGTCTGAATGTAGGTGTTCGGAAAATCGCCGTTGCGCTGCGGGGCCGGAGCGGCGGCCCGCGCGAGCGGCGCTGCCGTCCGGGGGCTTTTTCCTGCGGCCTTCGGCGCAGGCTCCGGACGATCGAGCGCTTCCAGCCGCATTGCCGCCGCCAGCCGCGCTCGGAGCGATTGACCATTCGTACTCGCTGCAGTTTTCCCGCCAGCCTTCGCAGGATTTTTTCGCACGGATTTTTTCGGCACCGCCTTTTTTGCAGCCGATTTCTTCGAGGCAGCGGCCTTGGACAATTTAGTTTTTCCCGCCTTCGAAATGCGGCGGGACTTGCCGGGGGAACTAGGCTTTTTCATTGCGAAGGGAATTCTGCGCCCAGGAAGTTCCAGTGTAAAACCGAATATTCTGTCAGAGTGTTTCCGAAAATTGCCGCATGGAATCGGAGCAGTCTTCGATTGAAACGCAGAGACGCGGAGACGCAGAGAAAACAGGGTCCTTCCCCGATTCCGGCTTCCCTTTCCTCTGCATCTCCGCGTCTCTGCGTTCGGATTTCTGGCTTTCGCTACACACTTTCATGCAGAGTCACCAACGCTGGAAGCGCACTTCCGCCCGCTCCAAAAAAACAAACCGCCGCGCCCCATAACGGGACGCGGCGGCTGTGATTTTGATCCACGCCCTTGAGAGCGCGGGTGATTTTTAGCGGAGCCTAGAACTCTCCGCCGCCGCCGTGACCGTGATGGTCACCGCCGGCAGGAGCTGCCTTCTTCTCCGGGATCTCGGTGATGAGTGCCTCGGTCGTGAGCAGCAGTCCGCTGATGGACGCCGCGTTCTGCAGCGCGCTGCGCGTGACCTTCGTGGGGTCCACGACGCCGGCCTTCACGAGATCCGTCCATTCGCCGGTGGCGATGTTCAGACCTTCGTTACCCTTGCGGCGCTTGCACTCGCTGACGATCAGCGCGCCTTCGAGGCCCGCGTTATCGGCGAGCGTGCGGAGGGGCTGCTCGATTGCGCGACGCACAATCTCAGCGCCGATCTTCTCGTCGCCTTCGAGCTTCAGTCCATCAAGGACGCGCTGCGCACGGATCAGTGCGACGCCGCCTCCGGGGACGATCCCCTCTTCGACGGCTGCGCGCGTGGCGTGCAGCGCGTCTTCGACGCGGGCCTTCTTCTCCTTCATCTCAGTCTCGGTAGCTGCACCGACATTGATGACGGCGACGCCGCCGGCGAGCTTGGCGAGACGCTCCTGGAGCTTCTCACGGTCGTAATCGCTGGTGGTCTCCTCGATCTGGCGGCGGATCTGCGAAACGCGGCCCTGGATGTCGGACGGCTTGCCCGTTCCCTCGACGATCGTGGTGTTTTCCTTGTCAATGGTGATGCGCTTCGCCTTGCCGAGGTCTTCGAGCCCGAGGTTTTCGAGCTTGAGGCCGAGGTCTTCGGTGATGCAACGGCCACCGGTGAGGATGGCGATGTCTTCCATCATGGCCTTGCGGCGGTCACCAAAGCCGGGCGCCTTGACGGCGGCGACATTGATGGTGCCACGGAGCTTGTTCACGACGAGCGTCGCGAGGGCTTCGCCTTCGACGTCTTCGGAGATGATGAGGAGCGGCTTGCCGGTCTTCGCGACTT
>JANXZI010000322.1 GCA_025355595.1 Spartobacteria bacterium | reverse complement strand
GACGTCCGCTTGTGAACGAACCTCTCCCGACGCCCGGGTGTATTCCGCGGGACGCGAAATACGGCAGGCGGGACGCCCACCCTACCCGAGGCACGCCGTCCCGCTTCCTGTCCTGCTCATTGTGAAAGACGTATCAGATTCTGCGCGCACATTCATCGAGAACCGCCGTCTGCGCGCGCACGCGGAGTTCCAGCGCGGCCTCTGACGGCGTCTCGAAGGTGAACGTATTCTCCGAGTGAAAGAGGTGCAGCCAGATCGCCTCGGGGTAGCCCATCGTCTCGAACTTTTTCCGCGAGATGCGCCGCCGAATCAGCCCATTCTTCGCCATGCTGACGTCAATCTTTCGGCGAGGATCGATCGGCAGGATTTTTCCGGCACGACCCAGCAGCGCCTCGCCGAAGCCGTGCCGGCCGCGCTGCACTTCATAAAGGTAAACGCCCTGCGCGTCGTAGTCCTCGTGCATCGCCATCGCGATTTGAAAACGGTGTGCCTGCGTGACCTCGCGCACCGCGGCCACGACGGGATGCCGGTCATCGTGAAACATCCGGTTCAAATCGCGCCCGTGTGAATCCGTCCGCACGTTGTTCCGCAGCCCCCACGGATTCAGGCAGGGAAAAATCAGCAGCGGCATCCCCGCGAGCCGCGCCACATTTTTCTCAGCCCAACGGAGGAGCGCCTCGGGAGCCGCCGGCTCGTCGCCGTGGATTCCCGCGGAGAGGTAAAGCCCCGTGCGCCCCGCGAGCGCCGGGGTCTCGACGTAAAACAGATCGAAGCCATCATCCTTCGCGAGCGTGCGCAGCGGCAGCCGGGCCGCGCGCGCGACTGCGCGCCAGCGAGAGACGAGATGCCGGTAGTCGTGCGAGCGGTGGAGCATCGCCCCGTGTCGCACATTCGCACAGCGTGCGAGAGCGCAAAGATGCGCCTTGTCTCGCGTGGCGCGCGTGTTCGTATCGCGCCGTGAAAACGAAACTCCTCCTCGCACTGCTGCCCGCGCTTTTTTCGACGATCGCCATTGCCGATCCCGCGAAGTGGGAGAAGTCCATCGCTGCATTCGAGCAGGCCGACCGCGATCATTCCCCGCAGAAGGGAGGCATCGTCTTCACCGGCAGCTCGACCATCGCGCGCTGGAAGACCCTCGCGGATTACTTTCCCGGCTTCCGCGTCGTGAACCGCGGCTTTGGCGGATCGCAGATGGAGGACTCGCTGTATTTCGCCGAGCGCATCCTCGTCGCGCACGAGCCCGCGGCGGTCGTGATTTTTGCGGGCAGCAATGACATCAACGCCGGCCAGTCGCCCGATTCCGTCGTGCAAAATTTCAAGGCATTCGTGGTGAAGGTCCGCGCGGCGTTGCCGAAGACGCAGATCGGATACATCGAGATCACCAGCAGCCCGTCGCGCTGGGCGCAGCGCGACAAGGTCATCGGGGCGAACCAACAAATCCGCGCATTCTGCGAGGCAACGCAGGGTGTGAAATTCATCGCCGTGCGCGAAAAACTCCTTGGCACGAATGGTGAGCCGCGCGCGGAACTCTTCGAGTCCGACAAGCTGCACCCAAATGCGGAGGGCTACAAAATCCTCGCCGACGCCATCCGCCCGATGCTGCCGAAGACGGCGGATGCCGAGTCGCCGGGAGCCAAGTGACCCGCGCAGTTTTGTTCGACGCGGCGGGCACGCTGTTCCGCCTGTCCCGCAGCGTGGGCTGGCACTATCGCGAGGTTGCGCTCCGGCATGGCGCAGATCTCCGCGAGGATGGTCTGAACCGCGCCTTTCGCTGGGCATGGAAGGCCGCCGCGGCTCCGCACGAGACGGACGGTGCGCGTCCCGATGATGACCGCGCGTGGTGGCGGGCGCTCGTTGGGCGCGTGCTCGACGAATGCGGCAGCGCGCCGGGACTGGATTGCGATGCGTATTTCGCCGAACTGTGGAGCGAGTTCACGCGCCCCGGCGTGTGGGAACTTTTCCCCGAGACACTTGAAGTGCTCTCCGCGCTGCGTGGCCGCGTGCGGCTCGTGGTGGTTTCCAATTTCGACAGCCGCCTCCGCACGATCCTCTCGCACCTCGGCATCGCGGAGTATTTTGACGACATCGTGATCTCCAGCGAGGTCGGGGCGGACAAGCCGTCGCCAAAAATTTTCTCCGCGGCACTCGCGCGCGCCGGCGCCCCTGCATCGGAAGCGCTGCACGTCGGCGACGACCCCGAAGCCGACTGGCTCGGTGCAGAGCGAGCGGGGCTGCGCTCATTCCGTCTGCAACGCCCGGAGAATTCGCTCCTCGGGGTGCTCGACTTAGTTTGAGTTCAGGCGCGCGAGCGGCTCGGCGAGAAACGCGAGAATCCGCTCGGCCATGAGCCTGTGCCCTGCGGCATTCGGGTGGATGCGCTCGCCGAAGAGCGCCTTGCTTGCGGGCCACGCGGACTCGGTGAGTTCCGTGATTTCGAGCGCCGGGATTTTTTGCGCGAGCGCCTCGGCGTGAAGGCTCGAACGGTAGCGCGTCATGCGCGTTCCCTCTTCGGGATCAGTTCCGGCATCCGGCTGCGAGGAATCGATCCCCGGCGTGTTCGGATCGCGATACACGGGCAGCACGATTCCGAACCACGCGCTCCGTTCCGCGCACATGCGGTTCATCTCGAGAAAGTGCGCGACGTATTCCTCCTCTGAAGATCGCGGCTCCGGCGTCGTCGCGACCGCGGTTGTGCCGATGCGCCGCTGCGCAGAATCTGCGATGCTCAGCAGGAGCTGGCTGTGGCTGATGATGCGCCGCACGAAGACCTGCGAGCCGCCCGCGGGCATCGTCGCGCGATCAGGCAGACCGGCGGCGCGCACGTCGTTCCACCCGAAACACGCGAGCACGATGTCCGGCGCGAGCGATGGAATGTCGCGCCTCAGCCACGCGAGACCCTGGCCGCTTGTGTAGCCGGGGCAGGCGAGGGGAAGCACCTCGATTTCGCGTCCGGGAAATTTTGCGCGCAGCGATTCTTCGATCAACGTCGAGTACGGTTTTTCCGCCGCGTCAAAATCCGCGGGCTTTTCCTTTTTGAACGCGACGGGCACTCGGTAGCCGAATGTCACGGAGTCGCCGAGCACGACGATGCGGATGCCGTGTTTCGCTCCGACATCGCGCGTCATGCGCAGGTGCTGCGCGTTCGTCGTCACGGGCGTGAAGTCCCACCAGATGCCGCGCCGGTTCGCCCTCAGCCGCCAGCAGAGCAGAGGATCAAATTCAAACATCCCGGCAGTCGTCTCGCCCTGCGTGTCCGAGCGCAGTTGCGGCGAAGTCACGAAGACGGCGAGCGGATCAATGCGCTTGGAAAAAATCCGCACGCCGATTTCCGCGACCGCGACGAGCACCGGGACGAGCAGGGCGGAGATGAAGAGCAGTTTGAGTTTTGTGCGCCCGGTGGCTGTCATGTGCAGTTCGTTTGTTTCGGTGCGTCACTGCTTCGGCAGCCGCGCCGGCTCGCGGGCGGCGGAGCCTTTCGTTCCCATGAGCGTGTCGCCGAGTTCGCTGCGCATCTCGTTCGCAAACGCGGTGAGCGAGGCGACGATCTCGGGGTGTTCCGCGGCGGTGTCGTGCGTCTCTCCGACATCGCCCGTCATGTCGTAAAGCGCCGCCTGCAGGACTTTCTCGGGATGATATTTGGATGGCACGCCGCCCGTCGCCCGCGGCATCCCGACGGCGGAGCGGTAGGTGTGCGGAAAGACGAGTTTCCACCGACCGTCGGTCACGGATTGCAGTTCGTTGTTCGCATACCAAGTCGCGTAGGCGCGGTGCGGGTTCTTCGCGTCGGGCGCGCCGCTGAGGATCGGCCACACGTCGAGGCCGTCAATTTTCCGCTCGGGCAATTTCGCGCCGGTGAGCGCGGCGATGGTCGGCAGCAGGTCAATCGTCATCGCGATGGTGTCCGTCCTCGTGCCTGCGGCGATTTTCCCCGGCCAGCGCATCACGCACGGCACGCGCGTGCCGCCATCCCAACTCGTGCCTTTGCCCTCCCGCAGCGGTCCCGCGCTGCCAGCGTGGTCGCCGTAGCTCAGCCACGGACCGTTGTCGCTCGTGAAAATCACGAGCGTGTTTTCATCTACGCCCGCGCGTTTCAGCGCCGCGAGGATTTCGCCGACGGACCAGTCAATTTCCTGAATCACGTCGCCGAAAAGCCCCGCGCCGGATTTGCCCGCGAACTTCGCGCTGACGTGCAGCGGCACATGCGGCATCGAGTGCGCGACATAGAGGAAGAACGGGCGCGACTTGCTCTTCTCGATGAAAGCGACGGCGCGCTCTGTGTAGAGCGTCGTCATCTGATTCTGATCCTCGTGCGTCATCGCGGGGATGAACACTTTCTCACCGTCATACATCGGCAGGTCCGGGTAGGTGCCGGGCTTCGCCTCGGGGTGATGCGGCCACATGTCGTTCGAATACGGCAGGCCGAGCCATTCGTCGAAGCCGCGGCGCAGCGGCATCCACTCGGGCTTTGCCCCGAGGTGCCATTTGCCGACCATGCCGGTCGCGTAGTTTTTCTGCCTCAGCATTTCGGCGATCGTCATATCGCCGAGGTTCAGCCCGATCGGCGAGCCGGGCCCGAGCGCGCCGTGGATGCCGACGCGCGAATGGTAGCAGCCGGTGAGCAGCGCGGATCGCGATGCCGAGCACACCGCTGACGAGACGTGGAAATTCGTGAAGCAGCGTCCATCCGCGGCCATGCGGTCGAGGTTCGGCGTGGCGAAACCCTTTTGCCCGAATGCTCCGATGTCCGCGTAGCCGAGGTCGTCGCAGAAAATGATCACGACATTCGGCGGTCGATCCGCTGCGTGCGCGGCGAGGATGGCGAGCAGCAGGAGGAGGAACGCTTTCATGTGTGATGCGTGCCAGAGTGCTGATGCGCTTGTCAAAGCCCGCGCTGCGGTGGAGCGGAACGACGGCGTGCCTCGGGTAGCGCGGGCGTCCCGCCTGCCGTGCGACGCGTCCCGCGTCGCACATCGGGCGTCTGCTGGCGCACTGAGCGCACTGGCCGCACGCCATTTTGTAAACACACCTCTCTCGGACGTCCGGGTGTGTTTCGCGAGACGCGGAACACGGCAGGCGGGACGCCCGCGCTACCCGAGGCACG